>JACPDV010000100.1 GCA_016183835.1 Armatimonadota bacterium | reverse complement strand
TCCCCGCCCGGGCTACGCCACCGTGGCGGAGCGGACCGGCACGGGCGTCGACCGGACCTCCTCGACCGATCGCGACGAGGTGGCCGGCACGCTCTTCTTCAACCCCGACGACATGTGGGAGAACCGGCTGTTAGACGCCGAACAGGAGCTGCCCAGCGCCCCCGCCGACGCTGCGCCGACCATCATCAAGGACTCCGAGCCGGACCGCCCCATCGAGATCCTGCTCCGCGCCGGCGATGCCGCGGACGCGACGCCGGCGAACAAATGGGGCCTGCGCGGCATCGACACCACGGCCCAGGAGGCCTACGTCGATCCGGCCGCCCTCCCCGCCGCCGACTCGAACACCACCAAGGCCGCCGAGGCGGTGGACCGCACTGATGTCAACGGCATGTTTGCCGTACTCGGCGGCCCCCTCGGCCCCGTAGACTTGAGGGTCAACCTGAAGAGCGGGCTCTGGTCTTACTACGATCGGACCCTACCTGGGTGGGGCGCCGACCGCGGCCATCCGCGCTCGGAGACGGTCCGGCCCGGCATCGGCATGCTCGAGCTGCAGTTCGAGTACGAGACCAACGTCAAGTACGACGCCCAGGCGTTCGGCAACGGCATCACCTGGGACGAAGATCCCAGCATCAACAACAACCGCGGTCTCTTCGGGCAGGACGACACGTGGCAGGGCGCTCCGCCGCCCAACCGGGCCGACGATCCCATCGTCGGGACCATCCGCGCCACCATCACCGACGCTACGCCCAACAACGAGACCGTCCTGCCCACCAGCTTCATGACCTACCGCGTGGCCAACCTCGCGGACCAGCGGGACGCCAACGCCAAATCGGCACGGGATCCGCTCCGCGTGCAGCGCGACAAGCTTGTCACCGACGCCGTCGGCACCGACCCCAACCTCTACTGGAAGATCCGCCGCTTCAGCGCGTGGCCGTTCCACAACGAGCTGCCCCAGTACGTCAAGGGCACCGGTGGCGTGGCCCTGGGCAACTACCTGGGCGGGCCGATCGTCTGCCGCTTCGTGGTCGCACCGTTCAACGTGGTGCCCGAGGATGCCACCGACCCGGACACCGGCGCCCTGGCCCAAGCTGCCTACTACGATCCCGGCGCCGGCCACTACTACCCGCAGATGCCGATCGCGGGAGTGGATCCCGACCTCTGGCGGCCGGACTTCCTCCTCGGCTACCGCGGCGCCGCCGGTGCGCCGGCGGCCACGGAGGACTACTTCTTCCCCATCCGGCCCGGCAGCTCGTCCGCGGCCCACACGTTCTTCCTCCGCACGCTGCTCGACCTGCGCCCGGGCGGGGTCGTCGAACGCTGGGTGGATGACGGCACGCCGGAAGGTCACGCCCTCAAAGGGCCCGCCGACGTCTACGAGTTGGCCCAGGTCGGCGGGCTCGCACCGTATTACCCCAAACATCTCTCCTTCGAGATCGCCCGCTCGAGCCTCTACAACGGCGGCAATCCCGTCCCCAGCGCGATGATGTACGCCTACGACTTGGCTCAGACGGCCGTGGAAGGCGGGGCGGCGCAGACCGTGGACGGCGTCGGGAAGGCTGACGGGTTCGGCTACGACAACGCCAACGCCGAGGCTCAGCGGCCCTGGAAGCACGTCGTGAACAGGGCTTTCGACGGCGATCTGGCGGGTGCGGCGACGGCCACTGAGTCCCCGAATGTGCTGGTGGTGGCCGCGCCGACGCCCGAGAAGGTCGGCACGGTCCTCGATTCGCCGAGCACGATCGACCGCATCGAGGTGCGCTGGTCCCGTGTGAACGCCGCCAACGCCCGC
The DNA here is from genome assembly GCA_016183835.1 of Armatimonadota bacterium. Taxonomy (GTDB): domain Bacteria; phylum Armatimonadota; class UBA10988; order UBA10988; family UBA10988; genus JACPDV01. The sequence continues at coordinate 6,675 of JACPDV010000100.1, read as the reverse complement.
CTGGCCCCGGGCACCGAGCTCGCCGGGGACTGGACCCTCGAACTCCGTCCGGTGGGTGGCGCCTTCGCCGCGCTGGCTACGCCTTTTGCTTCGCCGCTGCCCGGTGCCGGCAACTCGTGGAGCTGGCTCGCTCTGCCGGCCGGCAACGTCTACGACGCGGTCCGGGTGGTGAACAACGCGGGCGCTAACCTGCTCCTTGATGAGCTGCGCGTCGTCACCCGTGGCGACATCCGCCACGAAGTGCTCAACGCCGCCGACTCGCCGCTGCCGAGCACCGATCCGCTGGTCCGCACGCAGCCGGTGTCGGGCTCCTCGGTGCACGTCGGCACTCTGGCCGACCGCGAGATCTCCACCGACGGCGCCGCCTATCTCGCCGCCAGCCTCAAGGTCGATGTCCCGCCGCGCCAGCCGCCCAGCCGCGACGCCGTGCAGCGCCAGATCCTGGTCGACCAGAACCTCGCGCCCGGCGGTTACGTCACCCAGTCGCAGCCGCCCGCCCGCTACCAGAGCGGCGCCGGCACCTGGGACCGCTACCGCGGCGAGGTGGCCGTCTTCGTCGACGATTCCCGGCAGCAGGCCAATTCGTACGACGTTACGGCCGGCGCCGCCAAGACCACCGCCCTCACCGCCCGCCAGCGCGACTGCAACCTCTACCAGCTCCAGGACGGATCGTATCAGTTCGTGAGCTGGTACGACGAGCAGGGCACGGCGGCGGGCACCGTCGGCGGCGCCGGCGGCGCGGCGAACCTCTCCACCCTCAGTGCCAGCCAGCAGCGCGTGGCCGTGGAGCCCTACGGCACGTTCGACTTCGAGTTCTCCGTGGCCTACGACCGCCGGCTCCGGATCGCCGAGAAACTGCTCGACTTCGGCAAGATCACCCACGGCAGCGTCTCGCAATGGGTGCCCGTGACCCTCATCAACGAGGGCAACGTGCCGCTGCGCGACATCAAGCTCTACCTCGATCTGGCGCCCACCGCCGTGGAGACCGAGGACGGCGCCAGCCTGGCGCGCCAGGCCCAGATGCAGTGGGCCCCCGACTGGAACTACGGCAAGGTAGCCGTGGGCGGCGGCGGCGAGCGCAGCCTGCTGCAGCTCTCCACCGCCGGCTCGTCGCTCGGGCAGCCGCTCGCCGACGGCACCACGGGCATCGCCGCGGCCGACGTGGGCTCGCCCAGCGGCACGATGGCCAGCGACCTCTACGTTCGGCTCGGCCGCCTCACCGCCACCGAGGACGTGCGCGCCGGGATGCCCATCGGCAGCTTCCGCGGCACCGTCCAGGGCTTCGTCGATGAACGCGGTGACCCCGCCGCCGCGGACGCCAGGAACTCCGCCAACCAGGTCACGGACGCGAACAACCAGCCCGACGCCCCGAGCGAGACCAGCATCGCCGGCGCGGCGGACGTCAAGGTCACGTTCCAGGAGGCGCCCCTGGCCCGCATCGCCGGGTTCTGGGACAACGAGGTCGACCGGCGCAGCGACCCGGCCGTGGACCTGATGCCCTTCGACCCGACCTCAAACCTGGGCACCTACCAGCCGGTCCCGGTGTTCGGGCCGTGGTACACCGACCCCGACCGTGCCGACGCCTGTCCGGCCGTGGCGATGCTCAGCGACTCCGGCGAGCTGGGCAACACGCCGCCCAACGCGAGCGACCAGCTCTGGACCGCCTGGGCCACACTGACCGGACCCGCCGGGCAGAAGAACTGGGCGCTCGAGTTCCGCAACGCCGGGCTGCAGACCGGCTGGCGCAACTTCATCTGGCCCAACGCCGCCGCGCTGCCGCTCAGCGATCCGGCCAACGCGGCGGCCGAGCGCAATCTCAACCCGGCGCTGGCCAATGTGCCCACCGCCGCCGGCACCGCGCCGCAGGTGATCGCCTTGTGGCAGAACGAGCGTCAGCAGCCCGAGGGCCGCGTCGGCCGGCTCGAGTTCCGCAGGTTCGAGCTGTCCGCCTCCGAGCCGCCGCCCCAGAGCGGCGTGATGCTCGTCGCCGACGACAGCAACAAGGTCACGACCGACCTGACCGTCTCGCCGCGGGTCGACAAGCAGTGCCCGCGCGGGGTGGTCACCGCCATCGGCGGCACCGGCGTCTTGTGGGCGGTGTGGCAGTCGGGCACCGGCGGCCAGTCCACCCTCGGCTTTAACGCCCTCGCCCTGGACGCGAACTACGACGCCGCGGCGAACACCTACCAGGACGCCGTGGCCGGGCCCACCTCGCCGAGCATCGTCAACTACGCGCTCCGCACGCCGCCGGGGCTGACCAACGTGATCGACCCCAGCGTGCTGGCGAGCTATCGGCACGAGGTCTACAACACCGCCGCCGCCGGCGTGCGGTCGATCAACGTGTTCTACAGCGCCTGGTCGCCGCTGCGGCAGAACGCCGACATCTACTGGGGCCGCTACCGGCCGGTAGAGGATCCCACCGACGCGACCACGCTGCTCACCGCGCCGATGGCGGAGGACGCCTACCGGTTCGGCGACGCGACGGGCGCGGAGGTCAGCAATCCGGCCCCCGGCGACGCCGGCTACCTGGTCCGCACGCAGCCCGGCGGGCGGCTGCCCTTCCCGCGGGTGACCAACGAGCTGCTCAGCAGCAACGAGAACCACACCGTCTACGGCACGGCCGGCGGCGTGGACTGGATCATGCCCCCGGTGCGGCCGCGAGTTTCGTATGTGCTCGCCGGGGCGCGCACCATCGAGGAGTGGAACCACCGCGGGTTCGCCGACACCGGCCGGCCGCTCGTGGACAGCGACCGGGCCGCGGTGCTGACCGGCGCGCCGGCCGACCCGAACCTCGACCCGCTGGTGATCCTGCGCGTCTTCCAGGGCCCCACGGTGGCGTCGTCCTACTCCACCAATCCGGCCGTGGACGCGGCGCGGGTGACCTTCGACCTGGGCGCCGCCTACTTCGACCCCGGCGCCGGCGAGTGGGTCCTGCCCGTCACCGGGCCCGCGTTCCTGCTCGACCGCGGCGTCGACCACGTGCGGATCCACCCGGGGCTGGGCCGCGTGACCTTCAACAAGCCGCTCTACCGGCGCCTGGCGGACCTGCCGATCTACGTCTACGCCACCTACCGGCCGTGCGGCTGGCGGCTGACCAGCGATCCCTCGGCCGACACGCAGCCCACTGCCGCGTTCGACGCCTGGGAGCGGCTGGTGGTCTCCTGGCGGCGGGTCGACGAGGGCGGCGTGGGGCGGCTCTGGTACCGCACCTTCAGCCTGGCGGTGCCGCTCCTCAAGGCGCCGGTGACGCAGCTCGAGGCCGTGGTCAACGACGAGGACTCCACCGGCGACTTCACGTTCAACGGCGGCGCCACCCTGGACTTCTGGAGCTTCGTCGGGGTCAGCGGCGGGCAAGCGCAAGCGGCCGACCCGGCGATGGGCAACCGCGCCTGGTCGTCGCTGACGCTGAACAACGGCACCACGCAGGGCTACTCGCTGACGACGTTCGGCGGCGCCGTGTCGGCGGGGCAGGGCAACGCGCTCGTCGGGCAGAACGCCGCAGGAATGCTGTGGTTCTCGTTCAATGACGCCGGCAAGCGGGTCAGGATCTGGTACGACACCACCAGCACCAACCCGGCGAGCCGGGTGGAAGAGGCGCAGGTGGTCCCGGGCCTGGGTCCGGAGCGGCTGGTGCCGACCGCCGGGGTGGGCGACGAGACGCGGCCGGCGCTGGCGGTGGAGAACGTGCCGGTGGGCTATCGTACCGCGGCGCAGGCGGTGACGGCGGCGCCCGCGGACCGCATCCTGGCCAGCCGCTACTGGCTGGTGTGGGCCAGCACGCGGGACCTCTACGTGCCCGGCGCCCTCGGCACCGACCCGCCGCGGCGGGGCGTGGGCGGGTCGAATCGGTACTACGCGTCGTTCCAGCCGGACTTCGCGGCCGCCAGCACGGCGCGGTGAGTGCCGCGGCGGCCGAACTTCGGCGCGTGGGGAGGTGTCCAAGACGCTGGTGAATCGGGCGGCCGGTCGGTTGACTCGGCCGGAGAGCGTGCCGTACAATGGGACGCCCGGACTGACCGGGCGATGTGGTGGCGAGCATGGCGGTCCTCGGTCTCGACATTGGTTCGGACACGATCAAGGTCGTGGAGCTGGCCAAGGGCAGGGGCGGGTATCAGCTCCTGAACTACGGCATCGCGCCCACGCCGCCGGACGCCGTCGCCGCGGGTGACGTGCAAGACCCGGAGATGCTGGGGGAAGCGATCCGTCAGCTCCTGGCCAGCCGGCGCATCAAGACCAAGCTGGTGGTCAGCTCGGTGCAGGGCCTGCAGTCGCTGGTGGTGCGGATCATCGAGCTGCCGCGCTGCGAGCCCAAAGAGCTGGCCGACACGATGAAGTTCGAGGTCGAGCGGCACATCCCGTTCCCCGCCAGCCAGATCATCATGGATTACGCGGTGTTGGACCGGCCCGGCCTGAGCGCCGAGACGCCCAACATGGAGATCCTCTTCGCCGCCGTGCAGGAGGAGTCCATCATCCGCCACGTGGAGGCCCTCAAGCAGGCCAAGCTGAAGCCGCGGGCCATCGACGTGCAGCCGCTCGCGCTCGGCCGGGCGCTGGTGGAGTGCACCAGCGCGGGACGCGGCGTGGGTGAGACGGTGGCGGTGGTCAACATCGGCGCCGGCGGCACCGATCTGAGCATCATCCGCGACGGCGTGCTCCACTTCCCGCGCAGCATCCCCATCGGCGGCAAGAGCATCACCCAACGGCTGTCGGAAGGGCTGGGCGTCAGCGAGCAGCAGGCCGAGCGGCAGAAGCGGCAGTACGGCACCATGCGGGTGGCCTCCCGGCGTCCTCCGCCGCCCGCGGCGGACGAGACGGCCGAGCCGGTGGAGGAGGGTCCCGCCTTCGGCGGCGCGATCTTCGAGTGGGACACCCAGGACGACAGCGACACCGGGTTCGGCGGCTCCGGCTTCAATGCGGGCACCGCCCCCACCACCGCGGGCGCCACACCGCCCGACGAAGACCCGGGGATCACCTTCGTCACCGACGAGGAGGAGGGGGGACGAGACCGGTTCGAGCTCGACTCCGACGACAGCGACGCCGACCTGCTGGGCGGCGGCGGGCAGCGCTCCCACCGGCTGGCGCCCGACGAGCCCGACCGCAACCAGCCCGACGAAGAGCCGTTCTCCTTCGGCCTCGATCCCGAGACCGACAGCGACGACGACGCGCAGCCACGGTTCGAGCTGCCGGCGGAGCACGAGCCCACCGCGGGCGAAGGCACCTTCACCTTCGAGCTGCCCACCGACGAGGGCGGCACCGAGGATCCCACTTTTGACTTCACACTGGGCGCCACCGAAGACAGCTCCGTGCCGGTCAGCTCGCCGGGCACCGACTCGGGCGCCACCGACGTCGGCTCGAGCTTCGACCTCGGCGACCTGGGGAGTGACGACGCCGTCACCGACCTGGGCGCGGGTGTGCTGGGCGGCGACACCGGCACGCCGACCTTCGACGTGGCCGACATCGAGGTGTCCGACGTCGGCCTGCCGGCGGGCGTGCATCCCACCACGGCGCCGGCCTTCGAGGTGGATGAAAACAGCGCTCGGGTGCACGAGGTGATCGAGCCCGTGGTGCGTGAGATCGCCGCCGAGATCGGGCGTTCGCTGGAGTACTACCGCAGCCGCTACGAGGGCGCGGTGGTGGACCGGGTGGTGCTGGTGGGCGGCACGGCGCGGATCGATGGACTGGCCGACTTCTTCGAGGCCGAGCTGGGCATCCCGGTGGACGTGGGCGACCCCGTGGCGCCGCTGGTGGTCTCGAGCAGCGCCCGGCTGAGCGATGAAGATCTGCAGCGCGATGCGCCGCTCCTCGCCGTGGCGGTGGGGCTGGCGCTGAGAGAGCTGGCCTGAGGGAAGAGATGATCAAGCTACAGCTCCTTCCCGATTACGTCTTCGAAGGCGACAAGATTCGCCGGAACGTGATTGTCTGCACCGTCCTCCTGCTGCTGGTCACCGGGGTCAGCGTGCAGTGGATGCGGATCTGGCAGAACAAAGTCGCCGACATGAAGAACCAGGCCTCGGTGTCCGGCGGCTTCCAGCAGCAGATCGCGACGCTGCAAGGGCAGATCCAGACGCAGCGGGACATGGTCGCGCCGTTCGACAACAAGCGGGCGTACATGACCAGCCTGTGCGACTACGGCGCCAAGTACACCGAGAAGGTGCGGCAGTTGGGGCGCTACATCTACAACCGCGTGGACGTGCTGTCGTGCACCATCAACGAGGGCGGGTTCACCATGGCGGTGCGGACGAAGACCACCGAAGACGTGGCGCGGACGCTGATGTGCCTCAAGGCCGGGTACAAGGGCGGGCTGTTCGCGCAAGACAGCGTGACGCTGTCCGGGTTCCCGGAGGGCTGGCCGAATGCGACCAGTCCGTCGGGCTACTCCACCAGTGCTTTTGCGCACATCAACCTGCCCTTCGACGTGAACCTGGGCGGCCGGAGCCCGGTCAACTCGGGCGCCACCGGGATGGCCCAGGCGCGCGAGGAGTCGGCGGTGGCGGGCGTGGGTGAGCTGCCGGCGGCGGCGCGCGGGCTCGTGCTCGGGCCGGCGCAGGCGGCGCGGCTGAAGTACATCAAGCCGTCGGCCGACCCGCCCGATCAGCCCTACATGAACCTGACCATCGACGGTAAGTGGGCTGTGCCCATCGTGGCGCCGGCGGGTGCCGCCGGCGCCGCAGGCGG
>JACPDV010000099.1:8353-12685 GCA_016183835.1 Armatimonadota bacterium | reverse complement strand
GCCAGTCGAGCTGCACGAGTTTCAGCAGTCCCATCACGCGCTCGCGGATTTCCGCCTCGCTCGGGCGATCCTTGCGCGGGCGCACCCGCAGGCCGAAGGCGATGTTTTCGAACACGGTCATGTGCCGGAAGAGCGCGTAGTGCTGGAACACGAACCCCACCTGCCGCTGCCCCACCGGCGTGCGGGCGACGTCCTCCTCGTGGAACAGGATCCGGCTGTCGGGCATGGGATCCGGCTCCTCCAGGCCGGCGATGACGCGCAGGAGCGTGGTCTTGCCCGAGCCCGACGGGCCGAGCAGCGCCACCAGCTCGCCGTCGGGCACGATCAGGCTGACGTCGTCGAGCGCCCGGTGCCCGCCGAACGACTTGGTGATGTGCCGCACCTCGATGCTCATCATGCACCCCTCTGGGTACCCCCTCCTTGCCAAGGAGGCGGCAGGGGGATGTCCGGTCAGTCCGCGGCCTCACCGGGACCGGAGCCGCTCCTCGGGTCTCTGGATTGGTGGGTGGACATGCGCGGCGTGCCGGGCCCCGCACCCTCTGCGACCCGCGCCGGAGCGAGCGGACCTCCCTCTGCCCCCTCCTTGGCAAGGAGGGGGTGCAAGGCCCCGGATTCCCGCCGGGACCGCGCCGCCCGTCGTTCCACCACCGCCTTGAGCACCAGTGTCACCAGCGCCAGGAGCGACAACAGCGACGCCGCCGCGAACGCCGCCGCGAACTGGTACTCGTTGTAGAGGATCTCCACGTGCAGCGGCAGCGTGTCGGTCCGCCCGCGAATGTGGCCCGACACCACCGACACCGCGCCGAACTCGCCCATCGCCCGGGCGTTGGTCAGGATCAGGCCGTACAGCAGCGCCCAGCGCACGTTCGGCAGCGTCACCCGCCGGAAGGTCTGCCAGCCCGACGCGCCCAGGGACAGTGCCGCCTGCTCCTCATCGGTGCCCTGCTCCTCCATCAGCGGGATCAGCTCGCGCGCCACGAAGGGGAAGGTGACGAACGCCGTGGCCGCCACGATCCCCGGCACGGCGAAGATGATCTTCACATGGTGCGCAGAGAGCCACGGGCCGAGCCAGCCGTGACGGCCGAAGAGCAGCACCATGACCAGCCCCGCGATCACCGGCGAAACCGCCAGGGGCAGGTCGATCAGGGTGACCAGCACCCCCTTGCCGCGGAACGAGAACTTGGCCACCGCCCACGCCGCGGCGAGGCCGAAGACGGCATTCGCCGGCACCACGAGCGCCGCGGTGAGGCAGGTGAGCCGGATCGCCGAGCGCGCCTCGGGGTCGGTCAGGCTCGCCAGGTACGCCCGCCAGCCGTCGCGGAGCGCCTCGACGAACACCACCCCGAGCGGCAGGACCAGGAACGCGGCCAGGAACGCCAGCGCGACCAGGATCAGCCCGGCCCGCAGCCAGCGCGGCTCGCCCAGACGGGCGGCGTAGCGCGTCATGCTACAGCCCTCCGCCCCGGTACCGCCGCGCGGCCCACGCCTGCAGACCGTTGACCACCACCAGCAGCCCCAGCGCCGCCGCGAGCATCACCACCGCCAGCGCCGTCGCCCCGGCGTAGTCGAACTGCTCCAGCTTGGTGATGATCAGCAGCGAGGTGATCTCCGTCTTCATCGGCAGGTTGCCGGCGATGAAGATCACCGACCCGTACTCGCCCAGCGCGCGGGCGAAGGCCAGCGAGAACCCGGTCAGGAGCGCGGGCAAGAGCGGTGGCACGAGCACTCGCGCCACCACCGCCACGCGCCCGGCGCCCAGGCTCGCGGCGGCTTCCTCCAGCTCGGGGTCCAGCTCCTCGAGCGCCGGTTGCAGCGTCCGCACCACGAACGGCAGGCCGATGAAGGTCAGCGCGATCACCACCCCCAGCGGCGAGAACGCCGACTTGATCCCCAGCGCCGCCAGCCGGCTGCCGAGCAGGCCGTTGGGCGCGTAGAGGGCGGTCAGCGCGATGCCCGACACCGCCGTCGGCAGGGCGAACGGCAGGTCCACCAGCGCGTCCACCGCCGCCCGGCCAGGGAAGCGGTAACGCACCAGCACCCACGCCACCACGAAGCCGAACAGCGCGTTGATCCCCGCCGCCGCCAGCGCCGCGCCAAAGGTCAGCCGGTAGCTGGCCACCACCCGCGGGTCGGTCACCGTGCGGACGAACCCGGCCCAGTCGAGCGCCATCGCCCGGGCGGCGAGGCAGCCCAGCGGCAAGAGCACCACCAGCCCCAGGTAGAGCAGCGTGAAGCCCATCGTCAGGCCGAAGCCGGGGAGGACGCCGGGGCGGCGCAGGCGGGTGCTCATCTGGGCTGGTAGATCCGGTCGAACAGCCCGCCGTCGGCGAAGTGCCGCTCCTGCGCCTCCGCCCAGGTGAGCCCAAGGTCGGCCAGGCTGAACAGCTTCAACTTGGCGAAGCGCGCCACGTCCGCCGGAGCGGCCTGCTCGGGATGCCGCGGCCGGTAGCCGTGCTTCGCCGCCAGCTTCTGCCCCTCGGGCGAGTAGAGGAACTGCAGGTATGCCCTGGCCACCGCGCGCGTGCCTTTCTGGTCCACCACCCGATCCACCACCGCCACCGGCGGCTCGGCCAGGATGCTCGTGGGCGGCGCCACCAGCTCCACCTGGTCGCCCCCGGCTTCCCTCAGCACCAGATACGCCTCGTTTTCCCAGGCCAGCAGCACGTCTCCGAGCCCGCGTTGGACGAAGGTGGTGGTCGAGCCGCGCGCGCCGGAGTCGAGCACCGGGACGTTGCGGTAGAGCTGCTCGAGGAACTCGGCGGCCTTCGCCTCGGCGGCCTTCACCGCCAGCGCGGCGGCCGGGTCTTTGAGCTTGCTCAGGCCGCCCAGCTCACGCTTCAGGGCGTAGCCCCACGCGGCCAGGTAGTTCCAGCGCGCGCCGCCGGAGGTCTTCGGGTTGGGTGTGATGACCTGCACGCCGTCCTCGACCAGGTCGCCCCAATCGTGGATGCCCTTCGGGTTCCCTTTGCGCACGAGGAAGACGATGGTCGAGGTGTAGGGCGCGCTCCGGTCGGGGAGCCGCGTCTGCCAGCCCGGATCGATGAGGCCGCTCTGCTTGGCGATGGCATCGATGTCATAGGCCAGGGCGAGGGTCACCACGTCGGCCTCGAGCCCATCGATCACGGCGCGCGCCTGCTTCCCCGACCCGCCGTGCGATTGTTCGATGGTCACGCTCTGCCCGTGCTCGGCCTGCCACTTGGCGGCGAAGGCGGCGTTGACGTCGCGGTACAGCTCGCGGGTGGGGTCGTAGGAGGCGTTGAGCAGCTTGACCGGCGCGGTGGGGGCGGGCGCGGTGGCCGCCGGGGTGGGCGCCGGCGCCGGCGTCCGGGTGGCACAGCCCGCCACAGCCACGAGAAGCATGAGCCCCGCGGTGCGTGTGAGTCGTGCCATGTTCGTCTCCCTGGGATCCCGTGTCGCTTAGCAAGTATTCCTACCTGCTTGCCAGACAATCATAGCGCCGGCTGGCCGGCGCGTCAAGGGCCACATGACATGTGGTGCGGGGGATCGGCGCCCATGCTGGTGCAGAAAAGCGCTTGACGCCCGGAACAAGAGGCGCTAGACTGCTCACTATTGTCCTGTATTCAGATCTGAATAGTAGACATAATGCACTCGAAGCAGGCTGGCACCATGCACCTCGCAGGCTGCCTCTGTAGGCGCGGCCCTCGGCCTCGGCGCCGCCGAGGGCCAGTGACCAGGCGCCTGCGTGCGAACTGAGTGGGTCGCCGGACTGAGCGGCGGCCCGCAGCCCCGGCGGAGCGCCGGGCGACCTGTGAAGGAGCTGGAGACGATGCGGTACCGAGGACGACAGCGGGGGTTCACCCTGATCGAGCTGCTGGTGGTGATCGCGATCATCGCGATCCTGGCGGCGATCCTGTTTCCCGTGTTTGCCAAGGCGCGCGAGAAGGCGCGGCAATCGAGCTGCCTCTCGAACACCCGGCAGATCAACCTGGCGTGGATCGAGTATCTGCAGGACTACGATGAGCGGTTCGCGCCGCACGTCACCGAGCGGACGGCGCCGGCTGGAACCCCGGACACGGCGGCCGACCGCGGGCCGTACAGCTACAAGCAGAAGCTGCTGCCATACACCAAGAACGACCAGCTCTACAAGTGCCCCTCGGCCGTGGCGTGGCCGGCCCCGGCGCCCGGCCGGTGGTACACCACCGACTACGGCAACAACCACAACGAAGCCAACCTGCCGGGCGCGAACCAGCAGGCCTGGTACCAGGCGAATCCCGACTTCGGGTTCAACGAGACGGTGACGCTGGCATCGGTCCTGCAGCCGGCGAGCTTCCTGCTGATCGGCGATGCGTCGCGGGCCAGCGGGGTACCGCC
>JACPDV010000099.1:0-8322 GCA_016183835.1 Armatimonadota bacterium | reverse complement strand
CGGGGTACCGTCGCGCGGCGGCATGTACCCGCAGCCTTGGGCGTTCGACGACTCGGCGCTCCCGGACGCTCAGCAGCAGGCCCGCTTCATCCCCCGCCACAACGAGGGCGGCAACGTGGGCTATGCCGACGGGCACTCGAAGTGGATCCGGCGCGAGGCGTCCTGGCAGTCGTACAGCAGCAACCAGTGGCGGAGGAACCCGAGTTAGCGGGTCTCCCACCCCGACGAACGGGGAGTCGCATGCCCCCCTCCCCTGCGCAGCGGGGGAGGGACGGGGTGGGGGCCGGTCCGCAAGGCGTCACGTCGTCGCGAGCCGGCCCCCCTCCCGCCTCCCCCCGCTGCGAAGGGGGAGGAGCCGGACGCGATGCCGCGGACCGATCGCTCAGACGCCGTCGCACCCGTCCGGCAGCACACAGCCCGGCCCCTGCAGCAGCTCCTCCGGCGTGTCGGCGGGGATCACGCTGATCCGCCCGTCCAGCTCCAGATAGGCCAGCTTCACCTGCGCCAGGTTGGCCACGCCCGCCGCGCGGAGGCCCGCGTAGAGGTCGTTGAGAGCCACGTTCTCGCGGTGCAGGGCGTCGCGGAGCGCCTCGCCACGGCGGACCAGGAGAGTCGGCGACCCCTCGAGCGCCCGGCGCAGCCGCGGGCTGCGCGTGGTGGTGTGGTTGAGCAGCCAGGCGAGGAAGAGCAGCATCACCGCGCCCACCGCCCCGCCCACCACCGAGTTGTCCGCCCCGATCATGGCGTTCTGCACCACGTTCGAGATCAGCAGGATGAGCAGGAAGTCGAACAGCGTCGCCTGCCCCAGCTCCCGCTTGCCCGAGACGCGGAGGGCCAGCATCAGGAGGAGGTAGACCAGCAAGGGCCGGGCCAGCTTCTCGAGCCAGCCGACGTCGGGCGGGAGAAGGAGGATCCGGGCCCATTCGAGCGGGAGTTCAGGCATGTCAGCGCTCCGCCGCTCAGGCTTCGGCGGTCGGCCGGCGGCTCCCTCCCCGCTTGACGCGGTCGCCCGCCATCGCCCACAATCGCCCCACCACGGAGCCTGCCATGCGAGCCGTCCTGCTCTGCCTCGCCTGCGCCGCCCTCGCCGCCGCGCAGGACGCCCCGGCCAAGAAGCTCGTCGAATACGGCTGGGACGTGCCCTACCCCGACTACGTCCGCGCGCACATCGCGGAGATGGAGCGCAAGCCCTTCGACGGCCTGATCTTCCGCCTCAAAGACCAGAACTCCGCCTTCGACCCGCGGCCGTGGTCGGCGGCCGCCATGCAGCCGCAGCTCGACGACCTGGCGGCCATCCAGTGGCACACGTTCACCGACAACTTCCTTACGCTCTACGCCGCCAACAACTGGAAGATGGACTGGTTCGACGACGCGCAGTGGGCCAACATCGTCGCGAACCTGCGGCTGACCATGCGCGCCGCAACAGCGGGCCGGTGCAAAGGCATCTGCTTCGACCCCGAGCCTTACGGCCCGGACCCCTGGCTGTCCACCGAGGTGGCGCCGGGCAAGCCGTGGGACCAGCTCGAGGCGGTCGTTCGCAAGCGCGGGCAGCAGTGGATGCAGGCGCTGCAGGAGGAGATGCCCGACGCGCGGATCCTCAGCCTCTTCCAGCTCACGCTGTTCACCGGCGTGGCCCAGCTCCAGGACCCGGCCGCTCGCAACAAGCAGCTCGCCGGCCACCACTACGGCCTCTTCCCCGCCTTCTTCAACGGCTGGCTGGACGTGATCGGCCCCGGCATCCGGCTGATCGACGGCAACGAGAGCAGCTACTACTACACCAACACCGAGAGCTACTACTACGCCTACCACTACATGAAGCAGGGCGCCCTGACCATGGTGGACGCGGCCAACCGGGACAAGTACATCGCCCAGTCGCGCGCGGGGCAGGCGCTCTACGTGGATCAGGTGTTGGCCATGCGCGGCGACACGCCGGTGATCGCCAAGTGGCTCGACAAGCCACTCCCTGCGCAGCAGCGACGAGTATGTGTGGCTCTACAGCGAGAAGATGAACTGGTGGCAGGGGCCCGTGCCCGACGGGCTCGAGCAGGCCACCGCCGCGGGCCGGGAGAAGGCGCAGCACGGCAAGTCGCTGGGGTTCGAGCTGAAGCCGTTGATCGAGGCGGCCCAACGCAACCAGCGCGAGGCGCTCACCCGCCGGCTGGTGACCCGCGAGGCGAAGCTGTTACCGCTCGCCGGCGCCCCGCCGCAGATCGACGGCGCGCTGGACGACCCCGCCTGGAAGCCCGCCGAGCTGGAGCCGCTCCTGCCCAGCGGCGGCGCCGACAAGGCCAAGCCCGACGCCGCCACCACGGTCTGGGCCACCTACGACGACGCGAACCTCTACCTCGCCTGGCGCTGCGACGAGCCGTTCATCGGCGACCTGCACTCCGCCGGCGTCAACCGCGACGACGAGCTGTGGGACGGCGACACGGTGGAGCTGTTCTACGCCACGGGAGCCGACAGACTGCCGTATCGGCACTTCATCCTCTCGCCCAAGAACTTGCAGTGGGACGGTGAGAACCTCGCCGACGGCGACGATCCGACCTGGAACGCGGTGTGGCCGAGCGCGACGAACATCGGCGAGATGGACGGCGGAGATGGCGATCCCCTGGACGGCGCTGGGCGGCAAGCCGGCGGCGGGGAGCAAGCGGTTCGTCAACCTCTGCCGCGCACGGGTGGCGCGGCGCGAGTTGAGCAGTTGGTCGGTGGTGGTGGGCGGCTTTGTGGAGCCGGACCGGTTCGGGACGTGGGTGTTCTGAAGGAGCCCTCGGCGCTCGCTCCGGCCCCCTCTCCCGCCGGGAGAGGGTTGGGGTGAGGGTCTGTCGAAAGCGCGTCGGCACACGCCCTCACCCCTGCCCTCTCCCGGCGGGAGAGGGGGTTGCGGAACGGAGATCGCGATGCGACCAGGCACGTCCGGCCACCATGGCGGTGGCGGCGAGCATCGGTTCCGGGACAAGGCGGTGATCGTCACGGGCGCCGCCTCCGGCTACGGCCTCGGCACGGTGAAGCGGTTCGCCTCCGAGGGCGCCGAGGTGTGGGCCACCGGGCGGAGCGCGGACCGGCTCGAGAGCGCGCTCGGCTGGACTCCGCGCGTGCACCGCTACCCGGCCGACGTGCGCGACCCCGAGGCCTGGGAGCGCCTGGTGGAGGAGGTGCTGAGCACCGCCAAGACCATCGACGTGCTGGTGAACAACGCCGGCGCGGGAGTGGCGATCAAGGAGCTCGAGGACCAGACGCCCGAGGAGATCGCCGAGTCCGTGTCGATCAACCTGACGGGGGCGATCCTCGGCTGCCGTGCCGTGGTGCCGGCGATGAAGCGCCAGCGCGGCGGCACGATCGTCAACGTCCTCTCCATCTGTGCGCGCGAGGCGTGGCCCGGCTGGAGCGTCTACTCGGCGGCGAAGGCGGGGCTGCAGCAGTTCGGCAACTGCCTCTACACCGAGGTGCGCAAGTCGGGGATCCGGGTGACGTCGCTGATTCCGAGTTGGGGCGACACGGACTTCGCCACGGCGGCGGGGGTCGACGGTCCGCCCGACGAGCTACTGCGCCGCGCCACCAGTCCGGAGCAGTTCGGCCACCTGGTGGCGGACCTCTGTGCGCTGCCGGGCAACCTGGCGATGCTGGACTGCACGCTGCTGCCGATGGTGCAGGAGATCGAGCCACTCTGAAAAAGGGGTCAGGCTACTTTTTCGGACGGCGCCCCTGCCGGTCGCCCCTACCAGTTGCTGCGCCAGGCGCCAGCAAGAACGGGTGAGGAGACGCTCATGTGCCCTTGGCTGCCCGCCGCCAGCCTGCCCGCCGCCCTCTGCCTGGCCGCCACCGTCGTCGCTGACGCGGCGCAGAACGACGTGGTCTGGACGTCGCCCAGCCTCAACTCCGCCGGCTCCATGCCGCTCGGCAATGGCGACATCGGGCTCAACCTGTGGGTCGAGGAGAGCGGCGACCTCGTCTTCTACCTCTCCAAGACCGACGCCTGGAGCGAATCCGCCCGGCTGCTCAAGCTCGGCCGCGTGCGCGTCAGCCTGGCGCCGAACCCGTTCGCCACCGGCGCGCCGTTCAGCCAGCGGCTCGACCTCGGTAGCGGCGCCATCCGCATCGCCGAGGGCGACGCCGCCGTCGAGCTGACCGTGTGGGTCGACGCCAACCGGCCGGTGGTGCACGTCGAGGTCACGGCGCCGCAGGCGGTGACCGTGACGGCGAGCCTGGAGATGTGGCGCACCGCGCCGCGCGAACTGGCGCCGAAGGAGCGCTTCAGCGCCTACGGCGTGGCCGATTCCGGCAAGCCCGTGGTCCAGGATCCGGATGTGCTGGTGGACGGCGCGGCCGACCGGGTGGTCTGGTGCCACCGCAACGAGCGCAGCATCTGGGCCGAGTCGCTGACCGTGCAGGGCCTCGGCGAGCTGGTGCCCAGGCATAAGGACCCGCTCCTCGGCCGCACCTTCGGCGGCTGCATCATGGGTGACGGCCTCAAGTCGGCCGGGCCGGACAAGCTCACCTCCGCGCCCTTCACGCGGCACGACGTGCGGATCGTCTGCCTGACGGAGCAGGCCGACTCCTCGGACGCGTGGCGGACCGCGCTGGACGGGCTCGTGGCCGAGGCGGCCAAGGTGACGCCCGACGCCGCCCGCGCCGCGCACCTCGCCTGGTGGTCGGAGTTCTGGTCGCGGAGCTGGATCGAGGTCACCGATCCGACCGAAGTGGCCGGCGGCGGCGGGATCGTGCCGACGCACCGGCCGCTCCGCTTCGGTGCCGACAGCGACGACCACAACCGCTTCCTCGGGCAGCTCAAGCGCGCCCGGCTGTATTCGCGCGGGTTGAGCCCCGAGGAGATCGCCAAGCTCGCCAGTGACTGGCACGCCGCGCCGGAGGACCGCGCGGGCCTGCTCGGCGACTGGACCTTCGACAGCCCGGACGGGCAGTACGCCAACGCCGTGGGCGACGCGCTGCCGACGCACCTGGTAGGCAAGGGCGAGGTGGCCGCCAGCGAGCTGGGCCCGGCGCTGAATCTAACCGGCGACGGCTGGGCCGAGGTGGACTACGACAAAGCGCTCGACCTGACCCGCGCGGTGACCCTGGAGGCTTGGATCCGGCCGGAGCAGCTCCCGGGCGGCGGTGCGCGGATCCTCGACACGACGCTGGTAGGCACGTCGAAGGGCTACTTGCTGGACACCTTCCCCGGCAACTCGCTGCGCCTGATCGTGGACGCCGGCACCGTGAGCAAGCAGGCCGCGCTGCCGGCCGGACAGTGGAGCCACGTTGCCGCCACCTTCGACGCAGTGCGCGGGGTCCAGCGGCTCTGCCTGAACGGCAAGGTGGTCGCCGAGCAGGCGACGGGCGCCGACTACACGGAGCTCGGCGCGCGCACGACGGGGCAGGTGGTCTCGCAGGGCTATGCGCTGCAGCGGTTCATCAACGCCTGCGCCGGCCGCGGGGCGTATGCCATCAAGTTCAACGGCTCGATCTTCACGGTCGACTCTCGCGAGACGGACGAGGTGTTCGACGGCGACTACCGCCGCTGGGGCGGGCCGTACTGGTTCCAGAACACGCGCCTGCCCTACTGGTCGATGCTCGCCGCGGGCGACCTGGACCTGATGCAGCCGCTGTTCAGGATGTACGGCGATGCGCTGCCGTTCTGCGAGGAGCGGACCCGGCGCTACTTCGGCCACGGCGGGGCGTTCTACCCCGAGACGATGTACTTCTGGGGCGCGTACGCCACCGACAACTACGGCTGGAACCGCGAGGGCAAGCCTATCAGCCAGTGCGACAACACCTACATCCGCTGGCATTGGAACGGGGGGCTCGAGCTGGTGATGCTGGCGCTGGAGCACGAGGCGATGCAGCCCGACCCGGCGTTCCGCCGCGACGTGCTGCTGCCGCTGGCGCGAGAGGTGATCGCCTTCTTCGACCAGCACTTCCCGCGCGAGGAGGGCCGGATCGTGTTCCGCCCGGCGCAGGCGCTGGAGACGTGGCAGAGCGTGGTCAACCCGGCGCCGGACATCGCCGGGCTGCGGGCGGTCCTGCCGCGGCTGCTGGCGCTGCCAGCGGTCGAGATCGCCAAGGACCAGCCGGCCTGGGCGCGGCTGCTGGGCGAGCTGCCGGAGCTGCCGGCAAGGCTCGCGGGCACCGGGCTGATTCTCGCGCCGGCGCGCGACCTGCTCGGCCCGCGGGCCAACATCGAGAACCCCGAGCTGTACGCGGTGTTCCCCTTCCCCCTCTACGGCGTGGGGCGGCCCGACCTCGAGCTGGCGCGGCGGACGTACGAGGAGCGCGGCATCAAGCGCTCCGCCGGCTGGCACCAAGATGCGATCCAGGAGGCCTGCCTGGGACTGACCGAGCAGGCGCGCGACGACGTGACGCACAACTTCGCCACGCACCATCCGGGCAGCCGCTTCCCGGCGTTCTGGGGCCCGAACTACGACTGGATCCCCGACCAGGACCACGGCAGCGTGGCGATGACGGCGCTGCAGACGATGCTGATGCAGTGCGACGGGGGCAGGATCCGGCTGTTCCCGGCGTGGCCGAAGGCATGGGGTGTGTCGTTCCGGCTCCACGCGCCGGGCGGGACGGTGGTCGAGGGGGAGTACCGCGAAGGGAAGGTGGTGCGGCTGGAGGTCACCCCGGCGGAGCGGCAGGGGGATGTGGAGCTGATGCTGCCGCCGGACGGGTGATCGCCGCTCCTGACAGCGACTTCCGCCGGCTCCATACCGAGCCGATGGGAGGACCACCATGCGGATGATGATGACTGTCAGGTTGAACACCGCCAGGGCGAACGACGCGGCGCGAAGCGGGAAACTCGGGGAGACGATCGGGAAGATCCTGGAGCAGCTTCGGCCGGAAGCGGCCTACTTCGTGGCCGACAACGGACTGCGGACCGGGTTCCTGTTCTTCGACATGGCCGCCAATTCGGACGTCCCCGCGGCGGCCGAACCCTGGTTCCTGGCGTTCGACGCGGAGATCGAGATCCAGCCGGCGATGGTGATCGCGGACCTGCAACAGGCCGGGCCGGGCATCCAGGCGGCGGTCAAGGCGTTCGGGTGACCCGGGCGGCCGGTTAGTGACGGCCGGAGGTGACGCCGGGGGAGCGGAAGGAGGATGTGGAGGTGATGGAGCCGAGGTAGGCCTGTGGCGGGCGAGGTATAATGCCGGTGTGGAGATCCCGATGCAGACGCTGCGGATACACGCAACGGCGGAGGAAGATGGCAAGGTCACTCTGGACCACCTGCCGGTGCGTGCCGGTGAGGCCGTGGAGGTCATCGTCCTGCTCAGGCACCTGACTTCCGGCTCGAAGCCGCTGCCACTGCGCGGTCTGGTGCTGAGATACGACCGGCCGTTCGACCCGGCGGTTGATCCCGACGACTGGCAGGCCAACAGGTGATCGTGCTTGACACTCACATCTGGGTCATGTCGGTCGATGGCTCGCCGCAGCTTCCCGCGCGGTACGCGCTCTACATCGACGAGCAACGTGCCGGCGGCCTGGCCGTAAGCTGCGTCTCATGCTGGGAAGTAGCCAAGTTGGTAGAACTCGGGCGACTGGCTTTCACCGTGGAGGTCCTTGGCTGGCTCGAGCAAGCGCTCGGGTACCCGGGCATGCAATTGGTGGACCTGACACCGCAGATCGCCGTGGAGTCCACGCGCCTGCCCGGCACGTTCCACCGCGATCCGTCCGACCAGATCATCGTCGCCACAGCCCGCGTTCTGGGCTGTCCGTTGGTGACTCTGGACCACCAGATCCGCCAGTACGCGCACGTCCAGCTCGGCCCGTGACGCGACGCCTCTACCCCGCACACGCCCCCCGCCGCCGCTTCGGCGCACGCCAGCGTTCCGCTGGCGACCCGAGCACCCCGCGCCGGATCGCGATCAGCTCCGCCGTGATGCAGACCGCGATCTCGTCCACCGTCACCGCGCCGATGTCCAGCCCGATCGGCGCGTAGACCCGCTCCAAGTCCTCCTCGCTCGCCTCGCCCGCCTCGACGAGCGCCTCGTTGAGCAGCTTGATCTTGCGCCGGCTGCCGATCAGCCCGACGTAGCGCGCACCGGAGCGGACCACCGCGCGCAGGGCGTCCAGGTCGTGCCGGTGGCCGCGGGTCACCACCACCACGTAGTCCTCCGTGCCCAGCTCCAGCCGGCCCAGCTCGGTCTCGATGTCGCCGACGACGTGCTCGGCCGCGTGGGGGATGTTCTCGGCGCTGTTCAGGTCGGGGCGGTCGTCCACCATGTGGACCTCGAACTCGACCTCCGAGGCGTGCCGCGCGAGCGCTCGGCCGACGTGCCCGGCGCCGGCGATCCAGAGCCGCTGCCGCGGGAGCAGCAGGTCCACGTAGG
>JACPDV010000098.1 GCA_016183835.1 Armatimonadota bacterium | reverse complement strand
GATCGGCCACGTGTACGACCGCCTTGACGCGGCCACTGCGCGCTGCAGGTGGGCGCAGGAGCACGTTGGCTCCAGAGCGCGGCTTGTCGTCGTCCTCGACAACGTTGAGCAAGCGCAAGACGCCAACGAGCACATCGATACTCGCATCTGGGTCCGGCAGCGCAGTGCGCTAGAGAGTACCGGTGCCGAGATCATCAGCTTCGAGGCCGCCGCGGCACGCCTCGCCCACGACATCGCGGCGGAACTAGCGCCCGCTGCGTGAGGCCGGAGCGCTGTCGCCGCCACGCGGCACTCGTGGTCGCGGCGCGGAGACAGCTTCGGTCACGCATACTCCTCGCTCACCCGCCGCGCCATCTCCGCCCAGGCCCACAGCCGCTGCGGATCGTAGCGCAGCGTGCTGATGTCCTTGAGGATGATCTCCACCGCGCACCCGCGGCTCATCTCCAACGCCTCGCGGAGCCGCTTCTCCGCCTCCGCCGCCATGTACTGGTCCGCCGCGAAGACCGCCGGGTTCGGCTTGTGCGACAGCACGTACCGGCCGCCCACCTGCTCCGCCGCCACCGCCAGATTCGCCCACGGGCTCATCGAGATCTTGCGCAGGTTGGGGATCGTCGCCAGCACGTCCAGCTTCAGGTGCAGCGGCTCGCAGCAGCCGTAGTAGGTCAGCCCGAACCGATCCAGCCAGCGGCGCTCGTAGTTGATGGCGAACTCCAGGTGCATCGCCGGCGACACGTCGCTGAAGATCTGCGCCGTGGCGCAGCCCCACAGGTCGCGGCAGCGCAGGTGTTGCGGGTCGCAGTCCGGCTGCGGCAGCTCGTCCACGTAGCCCAGCCCGCCCGAGCCGACGCGCACGTTGGTGTTGTTGAGCGACAGCAGGCCCTGCGCCTCCCACTGGTCGAGCCGCGCGCAGTAGGCTGACACCAGCCGGTCCATCGCCGCGTGCACCAGGTCGGGCTTCTCGTACAGATCCGTCATGGCGTGCTCGCAGCCCCACCAGCGGATCAGCTCGTCCCACGGCGCGAACCAGGAGCCCGGCACGCCGCGCTTCTCGATGGTCAGGAGGTCGCCGAAGAGGTCGCTGAGCTGCTCGAAGGTCCGCGCCGAGGCGGCCTCGTCGTGGGAGACCTCGGGGGTCTCGATCTTGTCCAGGTCGTCGAAGTCGTGGATCTGCTCGTGGTAATGCCGCGAGACCACGCCGCTGGTGGGGTCGGTGCGGACGATGTCGACGATCTCGCCGATGCCGATGCCCGTATCGCGGATGGCCAGCGGGCTATGGAACACCGGCTCGACGATCATGTCCACCGGCAGATGGTCCCACTGGTAAAGGTTGGTGCGCAGCGCGCTCTCGACGCCGCGGCAGAAGGGGTCGGTGCAGTGGAGCTCGAGCTCGGGGCCGATCAGCTCGTTCCAGCAGATCTCGTTGATCCAGACCATCGGCTTGCCGGGCTCGAGGCGGTTGACCCGGGCCCATTCGCGGGCGGTCTGTTGCTGGATCGGGAGGGCGGCGATCTCTGCATGCCTGCCGGCCAGCTCGCGGAGGACGGCGCGATCGCGCGCGGGGATGCTCATCCGGACGACTCCCGGGCGTCGGGTGACAGTATACCGGTCTCGCGGTGCCCCGCCTACGGCGCCGCGCCGCACTCCACGAAGAGGCTTGCCGCCGTCGCTCCCGCCTCCCACGCCGCTCCTGCAAGGAGTGCTTCCCTGGCGACCTAGCCGCTCGGCAGGTCAAGGCACAGGAACCGGCCGGCCAGCGACGCTTGCGCCTCGATCAATTCGTGCAGCCGGGCCGCTTCGCGCGCAATGTGCTGCGACTGACTCACCGCCACGATGCCGGCATGACGGGGATTCGCGCGGTGCAGGCGCCGGAAATGCCTGCGGTCGTGGGTGAGGATGGCCCGGCCGAGCGCCGTGGCGCTCCGCAACTGCTCGGCGTCGGAGATGCCCTGGTTCGCGCACCCGGCCTCGCGTGCGGTCAGGACATCGTGTCCGAGTTCCCGCAAGGCCGTGACGAGAGGCACAGAGAAGTCCTCATCTGCGTACAGCGGGACCAACTAATCCCCCTGGTTTTCGGCGATTGCTGTGTCAATCTCAGCGGTAGCTTCTGTGTAGTACGCCCACGCCGCGTCGAGGTCGGCCTGGTCCAGCCCCGGATAGGCATCCAGGATCTGGGCGTCGTCAAGACCCAGGCGACGCCAGTTGACCAGGACCCAGACTGGAATTCGCGTGAGGCGGATGCACGCGTCACCGCCGTGGATGTCCCTCGTCTTGCGGATCCGCGATCCGACAGACTGTCGTGACGGCAGGGCCACTGGCTTCTCCATACGCCATTGTACCACTCGCGCCCACGGCCCGCGCCGGTCTGCCGATAGCCGCCGCTACCCCCACCCAAACACACACGACAGCCGGTCATCCGCCGGGTGCAGCAGGCTCTGGTACGCCGCCTGGCACTCCTCGGGCCGCACCGTCGGCGCCAGGCCGGTCACATCCACCCGGCCCTCCGCCAGCCACCGCAGCGACGTCGCCAGGTTGCCCCGAATGCTCCCCACGCGGAACGCCTCCGGCTGCCGCGGCACCTCCCACTCCCAGCCGCTCCGCAACACCACGTAGCGGTGGAACACCTCCCACGTGAGCGCGTGCGCCAGCATGTCCGTCCGCCTGCGCCAGGGCGTGCCCACCAGCACCACCTCGCCGCGCGGCCGCACCACCCGGCAGCCGTCCAGCGCGCCCTGCTCGTGGCCCGAACACTCCAGCACGAGCTGCACCTGGTCCTTCACCATGGGGTCGTCCAGCGGCATCGCCGGCTCCGCGCGCCAGACACCCTTCCGCAGCGCCTGCTCCCGCCGCGGAGCGTAGGGATCCACGCCAATCACCTGGTACCCCGCCGCCGTGAAGTTCTGCGCCGCGAGATGCCCCACCAGTCCCAGCCCCGACACCGCCACGAGCGAGCCGGGCCGCGCGGTGGTGGTCGTGAGCGTGGTCATGGTCACCGCCATCAAGCGGCAGAAGACCGCCACCTCGGGCGCCAGCCCGGCCGGGATCGGCACCACGTCCGCCCGCCTCGCGCGCTGGTGGCTGCGGTGCCCGCCCATGCTGAAGACGCGATCGCCGGGCTTCAGATCGGCCACCTCCGCCCCGACCTCGTCCAGCTCGAACACCGCGGCGTAGCCGCTGCCCGTGGGGAAGTGCGTGCCCAGGTAGCCGCCCTGTGTCTCGGTGCCGGGGCTGATCAGGCTGATCAGCGTGTGCCCGGCCACCTCGTCCGGCTTGCGCGGCTCACCGGACAGCGGCACCTCCTGCAGCTC
Source organism: Armatimonadota bacterium (assembly GCA_016183835.1). Lineage (GTDB taxonomy): Bacteria > Armatimonadota > UBA10988 > UBA10988 > UBA10988 > JACPDV01. Next base: position 15,319 of record JACPDV010000098.1, on the reverse strand, counting down.
GGCGGTCGCCTCGGCAGTGAACATCACGGCGCGTCCGGTAGCCATCAGAGCGCGATCCCTTCCTGCCGCGCGACGGACCGCACGTACTCGGCGGCGGCGGCGTAGTCCTCCTCGGCCGGGAGGTGCTCCAGCATCAGCGGCACATCGCCGGGCAACGCGTCGAGGAGCCGCAGGTAGACGGCATAGTCCATGCAGCCCGTGCCGGGCCGGCATTCGTCCAGGTGCACGGTGAGCTTGGTGCTGAGGGCGATGTCCTTGCCGTGGCAGCTCACGATGCGCTCGCCGAGCAGCTCGAAGCAGCGGCGGAGCAGCTTGCCCGTGTCGTAGGCGCGCGCGGGGCAGTTGACCAGGTTGACCGGGTCGAGGTGCACGGCACACGCCGGCCGGTCCACGGCCTGCATCAGCTTGAGATAGCTCTCCGCCGAGTCCGGCAGCGCCCAGGGCATGGTCTCGAGGGTGTAGAACGTGCGCGCCGGACGGACGGCGTCGATGACCTGCCGCGTCACTTCCACCACCAGGTCGAAGGTGTCGTCGCTCAGGTTGTCGGGGTGCGGTCCGTCCCAGGCGTCCGGGTTGCGCGAGCCGACGATGTTGACGCAGCAACGGGCACCCGCCCGCTCGGCCAGGTCGAGCTGCCGTTGGCAATGCGCGATCGCGACGCGGCGCTGCTCCTCGTTGGGGCTGATGGGGTTCGACCAGGCGCCCACCTCGGCGATCACGATGTCGGCCTCGCGGGCCGCCTCGACGTAGGCGTTGACGGTGGCGTCGTCGGCGTCGGCGCCGACCGGGCAGTAGGCCGCGCGGTAGCCGTGGCGGCGGACGGTGGCGATCCACTCCACCGGCGTGCCGGCGGGACCGAACGCGGGACCTCCCAACCTCATGGCGATCTCCTGACAGCGCGGCGGGATTGGCAACGCGGCCCGCGTTCCCTGCGTGCGCCCGAGCCGAAAAAGTAGCCTGACCCCTTTTCCTGACCCCTTTTCCGACCCCTTTGGGCGCGGAGGTGTCTAACCCTGGCAAGGAGGCGTGTGGCGAGCGTGGGCCAGGCTCTGCGTCACGGCGTGGTAACGGCCTTGTCACGCTGCGATCGCAAGTGCGAATCTGGACCCTTCAGTCGGAAACATTCCTGCCGATGACCACGTTGAATCTACTGACCACCGGGCGGACTGGTAGACAACCGGCGCTCGGAACACCGCCCGGCAGGCCAGGTGACCCATGTGGCCATCCAACGGGCGAAACATGAGCCGGGCGGTGTTCACGGTCTTGCTCACCGTGTCCTCGCTCCGCGCCGCCCCGGCCACCTCCACCCGGCCCGCGTGGCCGTCGCTCAGCCGCGGCGAAGTCCTTGTCTCCGGGCTGATCTCGGCCGTGGACCGGCAGACCGGGCGCGTGCTGGTGTCGACCCTTGCCGCGCAGCGCTGGGACGGGCCGAGCCTGACGCTCGACCCGCCCGAGACGGCCACGCTGCTGGTGCCCATCGCCTATCCAACCTTCGACCTCCGCCGCCTGACAGCGGGGCAGGGCGTGGCCCTGGTGACCCGCCCGCGCAGCCCGCGGCCGTGGCAGGTGGTCAGCCTCACCGTGGCCGGGCCCGAGGACGCGCCCAGCCGCAGCTTCGTCGCCACCCTCGTGCCCGACGCGGTCGCGTTCCCCTACAGCGATCGCACCACGCGCGACTGGGCCCGGGTGCCGATGATCTTCCCGGTGCTCGGCGGCGCACCGTGGCACGACACCTTCCTCAAGCCGATCCGCGGCATGGCCCACCTCGGCCAGGACCTGGGCGGCACCCGGATGACGCCGCTCGTGGCCGCCTTCGACGGCGTGGTGGCCCTGCGCCGCGCCCGCGACGCGCAGCGCGCCAACACCGTCATCCTCCTCGGCGACAACGGCTGGGAGGCGCTCTACACCCATCTCAACAACGACACGCCCGGCACGGCCGACAACCGGGGGCGCGATACCTACGCCTTCGCCGCCGGGCTCCGCGAAGGCCAGCACGTGCGCGCCGGGCAGCTCCTCGGCTGGATCGGCGACAGCGGCATGGCCAGCGGGCCCCACTTGCACTTCGAGCTCCGCAGAATGAGCGACGGGCTGACCTACAACGCCGCGCCGTCCCTTTGGTTCGCGCGCCGACTCAACGCCTCGACCGCCCCGCCCGAGCTGCGGACCGACTCCCGCCGGCCCGGTGAGACCCGGCTCAACGGCGTGATTCACGACGTGGACTTCTCCCGCCGCGTGCTGGTGGTCAATCTCTCGACGCGAACCATCAACGGCACCTACCAGGTGCTCAGCCAGCCGCACCGCGCGTACGTCCGGCTGGGCCGCCTGAGCGGCCTGGCGCTGGCCGGCTCCGGCCGCGTCCTGCCCCTCGACAAGCTCGCGGTGGCCGACCCGGTGGCGCTGCTCGGCCGGCTGCACGGCGAGAGTCTTTTGCTGCGCGCCGGCTGGGTGGAAGTGCCCGGCCTGCTCGCCGGACGGAGAGTGGCCGAGGTCTTGTGAGCAGCGGCGTGTCGGTCAGCGGAGCGGTAGCCCCGTCAACTTGAAGTGCCCGCCGGCGGCGTAGATGCGGATCAGATAGCGCTGCGAGCGGCGGCTCTCACAGGCGGCCAGTGCGGCCACCACCACCGCGCCGTGGGTGGCCGGGAGCCAGGTCGGGCTGCCCAACTGGATCACCGTGGGGCCGTCGGCGCGGGCGAACCAGCGGCGCGGGCCGACGTCGGTGTCGCAGGTCAGGAGCACCTGGTCGCGCTCCCGGGCCCAGGCCAGGACCAACGGGTCGGCGGCCCCGCCGCCGCCGCGGGCGCAGCGGTGCTGGGCCGGGTGGCCGGCCTCGGTGAGGTAGGCGGCCCACAGCTCCGGGGTGCTTTCGTCCAGCAGGACGTTCAAGCGACGCGCCTCTCGCGCTGGTCGCGGTCCTCCGCGGTGGCCATGCCGCGCGCGACCTCGAGCGCCCCTCCGGAGAGCGTCTGGAACTGGGCCAGGATGGTCGGGTCGTCCCAGCCGGCCCGGATCACTTCCAGGATGGCTTGCACCGGGATGCGCGTGCCCCGGAAGCACAGCTTGCCGCCCATCACCTCCGACTTGGATTCGAAGTGCTCCGCTGTGCCCATGGGTGCTCCCGGACGCCGGCTGCTCCGCGGCGGGCAGTGTTTCCAGATGGCAGTATACCACCCGTTACCAGGGATCGCCGTCGGCCCGCCGAATCGGCAAGCGTCCGCGCTCCAACCACGGAGGTGCAGCATGCCGGCCTCACGCGCCCTGCCGATCCTGGCCCTCTTCGCCCTGCCCGCCTGCGCCGCGGCGCAGGAGCACCCGGTGCCCCGCGAGCACCCGCGCCTGCTCGGCTCCCGCGCCGAGCTGCAACAGCTCGCCCGGCTCCGCCCGCAGGCCTGGCAGCGCACGCAGGCCGTGGCCCGCCAGCCCGGCGCCGGCGACCACGAGCGCATCGTCTCGATTGGCCTGGTGTGCGCCATCGACGGCGATCGCACCCTCGGCCGCGCCGCCGTCGACATCGCCCTCAAGTCCATCAACGGACCCATCCGCGTCGGCCACGAGACCTTCGCCCACGACCTGGCCAACTGCGCCCTGGCCTACGACCTCTGCTACGACTGCTGGACCGACGCCGAGCGCGCCGCCTACATCGACTACCTCAACCGTACCGTGGACGCCAACGTCAACTCCGAGACCCACGTCTTCCACAACGGCTGGTACGGCTACAAGAACTGGGGCATCGGCGTGGGCTGCTACGCCACCTGGTACGAGAATCCGCGCGCCGAGTCGATCCTCGCCACCACGCTGGCCGACTACCGCGACCGCGCGGCGCCGGCGCTCGAGCTGGCCGGCCGCGGCGGCGGCTGGGCCGAGGGCTACTACATCCACTACTTCCTCTACGAGTGGCTCTTCTTCTGCGAGGTCGCCCGCCGGGTCCAAGGTCTCGACCTCTGCGCCGACGCGCCCGACTTCTACCGCCATCGAGCGATCGCCGGTATGTTCGAGATGTACCCCGGCATCCGCGACTACGGCTCGCGCCGGGCGATCCCGATGGGCGACAGCGGCGGCTTTGTCTTCGGCGGCGACCGCGACAAGGAGCTCTTCTCGCGCTGCATCCTGGCCAGCCACTACCGTGACGACCCGGTCCACCAGGCGGTCAACAGCTTCAACCTCACCACTCCGCGGGCCGGCGTCGGCAACTACGCCTACATGGACCTCCTCTGGCGCGACGAGACCGTGCCCAAGGGCGATCTGGGCGGGTTCAAGCTGTCGCACCTCAGTCCCGGGCCGGGGTACGTCTACGCCCGCAGTTCGTGGGCCGAGGACGCCACCTACTTCTTCTTCAAGTGCGGCGACCGCTTCACCGCCCACCAGCACCTCGACGTGGGGCACTTCCTGATCGCCCGGCATGAGGAGCTGGCCGGCGACGGCGGGTGGTACTACGACTTCGCCTCCCCCCACATGGTCAACTACGGGCTCCGGAGCATCGCGCACAACACCATCCTGGTGCTCGACCCGGCGGAGAAGTGGCCGGGCATCCGGGCCGGCAACGTGACCGGCAACGACGGCGGGCAGCACCACAACTGGACGCACCACAACGGCGCGGTGGTCGACGTGGCCGACTGGCAGAAGGGCCGCGCCGCCTACGACATCGCGGACCTGCTGGCCTATGAGGACCACGGCGACTGGCTCTACGTGGCCGGCGACGCGACCCGCGCCTACAGCCCGGCGAAGCTGGCGCAGTTCCGGCGGCAGATCGTCTACGTCCGGCCGGGCACGTTCGTGATCTTCGACCGCGTGGTGTCGAAGAACCCGGCGTTCCGCAAGACGTGGCTCCTGCAGGCGGCCAAGCCGCCCACGGGCGCGGCGCCGGAGCTGGTGGTGACCAACGGCAAGGGCCGGCTGTTCATCCACACGCTGCTGCCGGAGGCGCCGGAGGTGACGCTGCACCAGGGCGCCGACCTGTACATCTACGGCGGGCAGAGCTACGCGCCGCCTCGCAACCCGCCCGGCCCGCTGCCCGAATGCCGGATTGAGGTCTCGCCGTCGCAGCCCGCGGCGGAGGACTGGTTCCTGCATGTGCTGACGGCGACCGATGCGACAATGGACTCGGCGCCGCCGGCGGCGGTGCGGCGGGTCGGTGACACGTTCGAGCTGACGGTAGGCGACACCCATCTGGGTTTCCGCGCGGACGCAACCGGCGGGTGGCTCGAGCAGGGCGTGCAGCGGAGCGAGCTGCGGCAGGCGGCGGAGCCGCTCTGAAAAAGGGGTCAGGCTACTTTTCGGCGGAAAAGTAGCCTGACCCCTTTTTCGGTCGTCACGGTTTCACAACATCCGCCGCCTTGACGGATCCCGATCGCGGGTGTACCGTCCGCATCCTCAGCCGTCCACCGGACGGATGCCGACGCGGAGAAGGCCTATGACAACCAGTCACCCATCGCGGCTCGCGGGCCTCCTGCTGCGGCACACACCCGTCACGGGCTGAGACCGAAGCAGGGGTCACCTCAGAGCCGTTGCGGGCAGGGCCGGATTCCCAAGGTTATCCATGAACCGGAACCACTCCTTGGGAAGCTCACATGCCCTGCCCCCCAACTCCCGGTAGCTCAGTTGGTAGAGCACTAACCCGTCGCGCGCCACCACGCCCAGCTTGGGCCGTTGTGTGACGGTTATCCCTACTAAGGAAGAGGTCGGCGGTTCGAGTCCGCCCCGGGAGTCCAGGTCGCAGGGTCGGACAGGGATGGTTATCTGGCACAACGGGTCCGAGTCCCGACCCGCTCCTTCAACCCGAGCGGTGATCCGTTCCTGACACACATGCCCGCGGCCGTCCTGACAGGCCCTGAAAGGAGGGCCGAACGATGCGGTACAGCGACATTCACCGGCGCCGGAACACCCTGACGCCGCAGAGCCAGGCCATCCCGGGCCGGGCCATGATCCCGAACGCCGCCGGCGGGTACACCTTCCAGGTTGACCCGTGGATGCAGCTTCGGCGCTTCCTGGTCACCGGTACGCTGGCGGGGACCTACTACACCTCGGCGCAGAAGCTGACCCTCGACAACGTCGAGGTGGTCCGCGAGCTGCTGGACCGGGACCCCGAGCGGGTGGTCAACGAGGTCGTTGCTGTCTCGACCGCGGGCCGCGCGCCATCGAACGACCCGGCGCTGTATGTGCTGGCACTGGCCGCGGCGCATCCGGCGGCCCGGCGCAGGGCGGCGGATGCGCTGCCGCAGGTCGCCCGCATCGGCACGCACCTGTTCCATTTCGCGGAGTTCGCGGAGGCGTTCAGGGGCTGGGGGCGGCTGCTCCGCGAGGCGGTGGCGGGCTGGTACGTCAACCAGAGCGCCGGCGACCTGGCCTACCAGGCCGCCAAGTACCGGCAGCGCGACGGCTGGTCGCATCGCGACCTGCTCCGCCTGGCGCACCCGGCCGCGCCGACGGCCGAGCACGCCGGCATCTACGACTGGATCTGCGGGCGCGGCACGCCGAGCCTGGAGGTCCTGCGCGATGCCGACGCGCTGGCCGGCGAGCTGACCGAGCGCCAGGTGGTCAAGATCGTCGAGCGCGGCCACGTGTCGTGGGAGATGATCCCGAGCGAGAAGCGCACCGCGTCGGTGTGGAAGGCGCTGGTGCCGCGACTGCCGGTGACGGCGACCGTGCGCAACCTGGGCGCGCTGACGGCCAACGGCGTGCTGAAGCCGCTGGGCCAGGCGACGGCGCAGGTGGTCGCTCGGCTGCGGGACGCTGACGCGATCCGCAAGGCGCGGGTGCACCCGCTCGCGGTGCTGCTGGCGTCGGGCACCTACGCCACGAGCCATGGGCAGCGCGGCTCGCTGAGCTGGCAGCCGATCCCGGAGGTGCTGGCGGCGCTGGACGAGGCGTTCTACGCGGCGTTCGGCAACGTGGTGCCGATGGGCAAGCGGGTGCTGCTGGCCATCGACGTGTCGGGCTCGATGAGCTACACGTCGCTGCCGGGCACGAACCTGTCGTGCCGGGCGGTGGCGGCGGCGCTGGCGCTGGTGACGGCGCGGGTCGAGCCGCGGTGGCACGCCATCGGCTACGACACCGAGAAGTGGGATCTGCCCATCGCGCCGGGGATGCGCCTGGCGGAGGCGGTGGAGCTGTTCAACCGCTTCCCGGGCCGCGGCACGGACTGCGCGGTGCCGGTGGAGTGGGCGCTGGAGCACCGGGTCGAGGTAGATGTGTTCGTGAACCTCACGGACAACGAGACCTGGGCCGGGCTGCACGGCCACCCGGCGGAAGTGCTGCGGCGCTACCGCGAGAAGACGGGCATCGCGTCGAGGATGGTGGTGGTCGGCCTGACGGCGACCCAGTGCTCCATCGCCGACCCGGACGACCCGCTGATGCTGGACGTGGCCGGCTTCGACGCGGCCACGCCGGAGGTGATCAGCGAGTTCGGGCGGCTGTGACAGCAAAAGGTAGAAAAGGGGTCATCGAAAAGGGGTCAGGCTACTTTTCCGCGGAAAAGTAGCCTGACCCCCTTTTTCTGACCCGTCCTCGTCAGTATCCTACGCTGGCGCCGAGAAAGAAGTCATCGTCATGCAGCCGCGCCCCGGCCACCTGGCCGGCGTTCTGAACGTGGCGGCTGCGGAGGCCGGCTTCCAGTCCCCAGGCGGCGCGAAGGTCGTACCGCACCGAGAGCTCGAGGTACCGGACGCTGACCGTAACGGGCGCTTTGCGGAACTGCCGCAGCGCCTCGAACCGGCCCGACAGGGCCAGTTGCGGACTGAGACGCTGGTGGGCGGTGAGACGGACGCCGTGGGAGCCACCGCCGTAAGGGTGGCCGAGCACCACGCCGTTGCGCGCCCAGTTGAGGCCCACGTTGGTGAACGTCATGTACGTCGTCGGGTCGCGCAAGACGGCGCCCTCCAGGCGGTACGAGGTGCCGGGCAGCGCCCAGCGCGGGGTGAAGTGAACTCCCGCGAGCCAGCCGATATGCTGCGGCCGGCTGTGGTTCGGCTGCTGCTTCGTCGCAAAATCGTCGACCACGAACTGGCCGTAGACGGCGACCTCGCGGGAAAGCCGGTACGAGGCGTGCAGGCTGCCGAGTAGATTGCCGCGGCTTCCGACCCCGACCGCGGGGTGCGGCGGCGCCAGCATGATGGGCACGAACACCGTCGATAGGGCCTGCGCGAAGTTGTTCGTCATCAGCGCGGCGTGGGCGCCGATGGTGAGCCGGCTCGTCGGCAGGTACTCATAGCTCTGCAGGGCGATGTACTTGTCGCGTCCACCGTCACGGAGGTAGCCGGTCGTCTGCTCGTAGCGGAACGGCCGACCCAGCACCTTCGTCCGCCACGTGAAGTAGAGCCCGTCGAGCGGCCGGGCCTGGTCCGACCAGAGCAGGCTGTAGGCGCCGGAATCGAAACGGGTGGCCAGGCGCCCGAACCGGAGGGTGGCGTGGCGCGAGAGGTCGGTCTCGGCGAAGAGGGCGGGCAGGCTGTCGCGGTCCCGTCCGGGCGGGAACGGCTCGCCGGTTCGGCTGCTGGCCAGGATCCCGAGGCGCAGACGGTCGTGGTGGCGGAGCAGGAAGGCGCCCGCGAGACGCCCCCCCCATGCTCGGCCGGAGGTCAACAAACGGCCCTGGGCCAGCCCGGTGGCCAACCAGGTCGTGCCGGTCGCGCCGCATTCCCGCAGCCGGTCCGCGATGCGCTGGACCGCGAAGCCCCGGGCGGCGAGCTCCGGCTCGAACGTCCGCAGCACCCACAGCAAGCGCGAGGCGTCCTCGCCGCACAGCGTGTCGTAGCGCAAGTCCGGGTCGGGCTCGGAGAGCCCCTGGGCGACCAGCGCTACGTAGTCGACGAGCTGTCTGCGAGTCAGAGCCTCGAGCGGATCGCCAACGAACTGCCGGTACGACGCGTCGGGAATCCAGCCACGCACGGCCGACGACGCCAGAAGTCGGTAGACCGGGTCATCCGTTGACACCACGGTTTCCTGGCCAAGCACCTCCCACGGGCGGGCCGGTGGCACGGGAAGCCGGTATAGCGGGTCCTCCGTCGACACCGCGGGCTCCGGAGCCCGCACGTCCCTCGCGCGGTCTGGCGGCGCCTCCGGCGTGGGCGGCCGGGCGGTCGGTGCGGCCGTCAAGACGGCCAACTCCAGCACGCACCCGATGGTCCGGACGACCGCCGCGTCCCAGCGCACCACCTCGGTGACCGCCTCGCGTCCCTCTCGGCGCACGAGGAGCAACTCGACCCGGTCGTCGAGAGTTACGAGCCTGAGTGGTGGGCGCCAGTCGGTCCCGGCGGGGAGCTGCCAGACCGCCACCAACGCGGTCGACTCGACCAGGACGGCCCTGGCTGCCGCAGCCGGCTTCTGCGGCACCACCGCCATGAGGGCGAGCATTGCCAGCAGCCGGGCTGCGGCCGGGCCAAACGGCATGAGACGTCCCTTCCCCTCGGTCAGTATGCGCCCGGCCGGCCCGCGCCCACGCGCGCAACACCGTCACGCGCCACCGGTACGGCGTTGGCGAGACTGCCCTGCGGCACCAGTGGCGCGGTGGGCGCGTCAGTCCAGGTGAAGTCCGGGATGGCCACGCCGGGCAGGTTCGCCACGTTGCCTCCGCCGGTCGGCCGGTAGTCGCCGCCCACCGGCGAGACGAGCTGCGGCTCCAGGGTGTTGATCTCGTTGTTTGCGACCACGGCCGCCTGGTCGATGTGGATTGCGTTGTCCAGCCCCAATGGCAGGTTCGCCGGGCCGTTGAAGATCAGGTTGCCGAAGATCCGTACGTCGTCGTCGGAGAACGATGGGTTCGGCAGGTTCTGGAAGTCGGCCGTGGGGTTGGTCGGACCGTCGGCGTCGAAGTGCTGGTCCATCGTCCGCGTGCCCGGCGGGTTGTAGACCAGGTTGTTGTAGACGAAGACGTGCCGGTTGGGGATCACGCCGTTGACGGCATTCTGGCTGGGGGTGGTGGTTCCCCAGCCGCCCAGCCCGATCAGGCGGGCGCATTCGGCCGTGTTGCCGTCGTTGCTGCGGCTCCCGTGGACGAAGAGGATGATCCCGTAGCTGATGTTGGTGCTGATGGCCACGCGGTAGAGGGTGTTGTGGGCGAACAGGATGTTGTAGCCGCCCGAGGCGCTGAGGCCTACGCCCGCGATGTCGTGGAGCAGGTTGTTGACGATCTTGATGTCGTAGGCCTCATAGTGCAGCCAGGGCTCGACCATGAACTCCAGCCCGGAGCCCTCGCCGGTCTGGATGCCCAGGCCGCAGTGATCCACTTCGTTGGCCTCGATGCGAAGGTAGGCCGAGCCGCCCTTGACGTAGCAGCCCCATTCACCGCCGTCGTGGAGGCGGTTGTTGAGGATGTGGCCGTAGACGGTGGAGACGCAGTCCAGGTCGGCCTGGAAGCAGCCGCTGATGTCGTTGTCTTCGAGGAACAGGCTGCTGCACTGGTTGGCCTTGAAGGTCTCCTGGAAGTCCGCCGGCACCTGGCCGAGGATGGTGCAGCCGCGGACGAGACAGTGGTCGCCGCGCTCGTAGTGGAGGACGTTGTTGCCCCACCCGCCGGCGGCGCCGCCGGCCACCAGGCGCAGGTCGAGCAGGTAGAGGTACTGCACGTTCCGCAGGTTCAGGCCGCCGTTGATGGTGGCCGTGCCGGCGCCGTCGGCGGGCTGGATGATCAGCGGGTGCTGCGCGGTGGCGGCGCGGTCGGAATAGTCGTTCTGGTGCGCGTCGTCGAATGGGTAGGTGCCCGGCAGCAGGTTGATCCGCCAGCCGTTGGCCGCGAAGTTGGCCGCCAGGTTCCACGCCGCCAGGAGCGTCTGTACCGGGGTCTGCCGGGTGCGGCCGCTGTTGGCGTCGTTGCCGGTGGGGCTGACGAACAGGTCCACCATGGGAGCCGGGTTGCCGATGTCGTAACGGGCGCCCGTCGGCAGGTTCGCCGAGCCCCCGCCCCCGCCCCCGTTGTTGTTGCCTCCGCCCCCGCCGTTGTTGTTGCCCCCGGAAGTGCCGCCCCCGCTGCAACCCACGACGATCAGGCAACCCAGCGCCACCGCCACCAGCCAAGCCGAACGGATCGCGTTCATCCCCATCTCCCCGCAACTCACCACCGGATCCGGATCTCGGGTTCAGGGCGAGTTGGCGGTCTCCTTCGTGCACCTCGTGGCTACTCCCCGACCAGCTCGAACCACCCCGCCGCGTTCCCGCCGAACGTCACCGCCTCGGGCGAAGCGTCCGCCGCCGACACCGTCAGCCCGCCGCCGCAGATGACCCACGGCCGCGCGCGATACGGCGCCGCCAAGCGGATTGTCTCGCCCGGCGATGCCATCCCGCGTACCTCCCGCTCGCTGTTCCGGTTCGCCCGCGTGTCGTACGTGAACACACCCAGCAGCGCCACCGGACCGTCGGCCGCCGCCACCTTCACTGTGTGCCAACCGTAGCTCAGGTTGCGCAGGCCCCTACGGTTCTCCATGTACCGTGCTTCGCCCGAAGCCTCGGTGAACGCCACGTTGGTAGGCTGCGACAGCCGCGTTACGCCATCGACGTCCACGCGCAGCGTGCCGCCGGCCGCCTGGTCCACCCACGCGACCGACAGGTCGGTGCCGACGAACTCGAGGCCCGCGCCGTCGCCCGCCGCCAGCACCACCTGCTGCGCGCCGTACGGCGCGCCCCACTCCGAGGTGAACGGCACCGGCTTCAGCGCGCCCAGCGACCAGCGCGGGCTGTCCACGCCCACCCACTGCCGGCCCGGCACCACCTTGGCGTCCACCGCCACCAGCCGGCTTTCGGTGCCGGTGACCTCGATCACGTGGCGGTCGCCCAGCGCCAGCCGGCCCACAGTGTAGGTGGAGTTGCGCACGTCGCGCCCGCCGCTCGGCCGCCGTCGCCCGTCCGCCGTCGGCGCGCCGTCCACCTTCAGCCCCACGGTCTCGTCGCGGGTGGTGGCCCACAGGTTGACCGCGCAGTCGTCGAGGATGAACGCCGTGCCGCCGCGCAGCCGCGGGCTGCCCGCCGGGTAGGTGATCATGTCGCCTTCCCACCCGAGGGTGTACGGATTCAGCCGCTCGGGGAGCTCGAGCTGCGCGACGCCGGACTGCACCGGGTCGGTGACGTCGAAAGCGTGCTCGAGCTGCCGGGCCCAGAGGTCGTGCGCGGCGGCCTGCGGGTGGCCGTCGCGCGGCACCAGGGCGTAGCTGTTGCAGTAGCGGGTGGTGAGGTCGAGCGGGCGGCCGAGGTCGAGGTTCGGGATCTGGTAGCGCAGCGCCAGCTCGGCCAGGCCGCCGGTGTTGGCCGTGTAGCCCTCCCGGTTCTGCCACATGCAGAAGAGGAACTCGACGCCCGGGTAGTGCCGCTGAAACCAACGGACGGCGGCTTCGAAGAGGGCGGTCTCCTCCGGCGTGTCAGTCTTCTCGTTGGCGCCGCTGCCGAAGATCACCAGGTCCGGCCGCGGACCCTCAGGCCGGGCGAAGAGATCGGGGTACAGCTCCTGCCAGCTCTTGCCGCGCCGGTGGCCGTTCAGGTTCGGGTCGGGCGGGATGCTGAGCGAGGCGTAATCGGCGAAGCCGGAGTGCGATTCGGCGATGCACGAGCCGTCGCAGGCCATGACGTTGAGCAGCAGCTTGTTGATGGGATAGTCGAACTTGGCCATCAGCGCGCGGCGGAGGCGGCCGGTGTACATGAACCAGTGCTGCCACCAGGCGATGTAGTCGTTCAGCTCGGGGTGCCCCACCCGAGTGCCGTCGAAGTCGGTGGTGGTGCCCGGAAGCGGCTGCTTGTAGGTGGGCGACCCGGGGTCCTCGTCGTAGAGGTACTGCGGCGGGTTGGCGCTGCCGCGGTCGATGCTGGAGCCGAGGCAGAGGATGTGGAGCGGCTCGCCGCGCCACAGCTTCTGGATGGTGCGCGGGATGCCGCGGTAGTAGGTGGGCAGCTGGCGCGCGGCGGAGAGCCGGTTCAACGCCAGCGCGCCGCGGGCGAGGCAGGGGGAGTAGACCCACACGTCAGCGGCGCCCCGGTTGCTCAGCTCCACGGCCACGCCGATGGTGTTCGGCTGGTTGGTGGCGGTGTTGGCGTCCTCGGTGAAGGCGCCGGAGATCTCGACGTTCTCGACCCTCAGCTCGAAGTCGTTGCCCGCGCCCGACGTGGCCGCGCCGCCGGGGGCGTAGATCAGCTCGCCGCGCGAGTGCTTGGGGAAGCGCCGCTGGTCGGCTTGCCCATAGTCGGCAGGGCTCCAGTCGCCCTCGGCGCTGTCGAGCCTGACGAGCTGCACGGCGGCCTGCAGCGCGTCCGGTGCGGCCTGGTGGCCGAACACCGAAAGGCTGACCCGCTCGCCGTGATCGAGCCCGACCTCGGCCAGCAGCACGAGCTGATAGAGCCGCTTACCCGGGTGGATCACCACCGCGCCGTCCACCGCGAAGGCCGGGCGGAAGCCGCTCACCCGGGGGCCGCGGACCACCTCGGCATCGCGATACGCGTCCTGGCTCCAGCACGGCACCGAGCCCGAGCGGAACGACTGGGCCTGTCCGAGGCGCGAGTTGTCGAAGCTGTGGAAGGCGAAGCCGGGGTTGAGGAGGAGGTTCTGCGGGGGTGGGTCGGCGGCGAGCGCGGCGCTGAGGAGGAGCGGCAGGAGGGCATGGGTCATGGCGGGGGTCACCTCGGCGCCCGTGTTCAAGCCGGCTGTCGCGATCCCTTCGGGCGTTAGGCGCGGCGAGCCCGAGGAGGACGCTAGCGATGGGGCGGCTCTGCGGCAGTGATTGCCGGCAAGAGCGCCGGGTCCGGCCGGGGTATAATGAGGAGGCGGAGAGGAACGATGGCGAGTCTGACAATCGAGGTGCCGCCTGAGCGGCTGGCTCGCTTGCGGGAGCGGGCTGAGCGCGAGGGCACCACCGCCGAGGCGCTGGTCGAGGAGTGGGTCGCGGAGAGGGTGCCGGCCAGCCCGCAAGATGCGCGGCGCCTGGCTCGCGAGGCGCTCCGGCGCGCCGGACTCCTGGCCGAGCTGACCGACGAAGAGAAGGCGATCGCCAATGCGTGCACGGTGACCCACGAGGAGGTACGGGCCATGATGGACCAGTGCGAGGGCCCGCTCCTCAGCGAGATCGTGATCGAGCAGCGTGGGCCGAAGGTGTGAGCACCTATTTCATCGACACCAGCGCCTTGGTGAAGCGATACCTTACCGAGCCGGGGACGAGCTTCGTGGAGAAGGTAGCTGATCCGGCGGCAGCCAACATCCTGCACGTCAGCGCGTTGACCCGAGTCGAGGCGGCAGCGGCCTGTGCCGGCCGCTACCGCGCCGGGCAAGGCTTCACGCTGCAGGCCCGGGATGCCGCCGTGGCGCGAATGCTCCAGGACTTCGCCTCTCACTACGAGGTGGTCGCGACGAGCGCGGCTATCCTGTCGCACGCCGTGGCGCTCACTCAGTTGCATCGGCTGCGGGGCTACGATGCCGTGCAGTTGGCGACCGCCCTGCGTGTGCAGGCCACACTTCCCGCTGAGCTGCAGCCCCTCACCTTCCTCTCCGCCGACGATGACCTCCTCTCCGCTGCGCAGGCCGAAGGTCTGCTGACCGACAACCCGAACCACCACCCCTGACCACGGGGAGTGGCCGTGCGCGCGATCTTCACCAGCGACGACGTCGGCACCGGCGACCGCCGCAGCCTCGACGCCTTCCACACCGTCACCGCCTGGCTCGAAGCCCGCGGCCTCCGCGGCACCTTCTTCTGGATCCCCAAGCCCGGCTCGCCCGCCGACGAGGACCCGGTGTGGGTGCCGGTCCTCCGCGCCGCCGCCGTGCGCGGGCACGATTTCCAGCTCCACGGGCTGACCCACGCTACCTGTCTCGAGTTCGGCCTGCCGCAGGCCAGCACGCGCCGCTCCAACCCGGCGCCGTTCGACGAGTACGAGCGCCATCGCGACCACTGGGCCAGGCGCCACAGCGTGCCCGCCCTGACCGCGCGGCTGACCGAGGGCATCGAGCGGTTCGAGCGCGTCTTCGGCCGCCGGCCGGCCGTCTTCCGCGCGCCGTGCTTCGGCATGGGCGCCACGGCCTACGAGGCGCTGCACGCCGTGGGCATCCACCACTCCTCCAGCCGCGGCCTGAACCCCACGGCCACTGCCTACACCATTACGAAGGACGCGACCCTCCGCCGCTGGGCGCCGGACTACCCTTGCAGACCGTACCTCGAGCCGCCCGGGGTGACGGAGTACGCCTGTTTCGAGGACCTGACCATCGCCGGCGTGCCGGCCGAGGAGTGCGACGATCGGCTGGATCTCTACCGGAGCGAGCTGGGGCACTTCCTGGAGGAGGCGGGGGAGGACGGGGTGCTGGTGTTCGGGACGCATTTCCGGTCGATGTACGGGAGCTGGGATGTGGTGCGTCCGCTGTTCG
>JACPDV010000725.1:552-3860 GCA_016183835.1 Armatimonadota bacterium | reverse complement strand
TGGACTGGTTGAGTGGGCTGCTGCAGCCGCAGCGCCTCGCGCTGGCCACCTGCGTCGCCGCGGTGGTCGTCGTGGTCAGTGTCGCCTCACAGCCCAAGGACGTGCGCCTGGCGCCGTCGGACCAGGCCTTCATCGAGCAGTGCCTGGCCGACTACCACGCGGAGACCGCCAAGCTGGGCCCGCGCGCCGCGTCCGACGTGCCGGCCGACCCGGCCGTCGATGCCCTGGGGTCGGAATTGCGATGAGCCAGCGCTGGACCGGGTTGGCTGTGGCTTGCCTCCTGCTTCGCGGAGCCTTCGCCGATGCGACCGGCGAGTCGATCCTCGAGCAGCACGTCGCGCACCTCGGCAGCGGCGAGTATACCGCCAGCCAGACCATTGTGGACCGGCAGTCCGACGGGCAGTACGTGCGGGTCTCCGCCGAGCTGCGCCATCGCGGCTCGCGGGAGTTGACCCGCTACGTCGGCGGCACGCCGCCCTATCTGGGCGTGGTGCTCAACGACGATGGCAAGCGCTACCTCATGTTCCTGCCGAGCGACCGGCGGGGCTATGTCTACCCTTCCCGCGAAGGTTGGCGCCGCGGCCGCGGTGACCCGATGCAGTACTGGCGGGACCGCTACGACGTGGACTACGTCGGCGATGAGCAGGTCGCCGGGCGGCGTGCGAACCACCTCCGGCTGTGCCCCAAAACCGCGGGGCGGAACCAGATGGACTTCTGGATCGACCCTGCCACCTGGATCTCACTGCGCTTTCGCTTGGCCGCGCGCGGGCAGGTCTCGCACGAGACCGTGACAACCCGCATCACCTACAACCCGGGTCTGCGCGACGGCGATCTGCACTATGACCTGCCCGACGGCGTGCCGGTCGTGACCATGCCCAAGCCGGGCGACCGCACCGCGCGGGCTGAGCCGCTGCGCTTCGCTTCGCCCGACGACGTGCGGCGGCGGTTCGGCATCCGCCTGATGCAGCCCACCTACCTCCCCACCGGCTACCGGCGCGACACCCAGCCCTACCTGATCTACCCGCCCATGCCCGGCAACGTCTTCCGCCGGCGCGTCAGCGTGATGCACGTCAACGGCAACGACGCCGTTGTGCTCACCCTCGGCGGCATGCCCATTGATCGCCACGAAGGCGACAGCGGCGAAGCCGACACCGAACCCCGCGAGGTGAAGCCGGGCGTGTTCTTCTGGGTCAAGGAGCATGTGCGGCTGGCGCTGATCGGCCCGCGCGGCGTGGACAGCAAGGAGCTCCGGCGCAGCGCCGACTCCGTCGCCTGGTGCAGTGCCGCGAACGGGCGCTGCACCGAGGGCCGCGCCACCTTGCCCGAGACCACGGACTTCGACGCCGTCGTGCCCGAGATCGCCGCGCCCGGAGCCGCGCTGCCCGGCCTCGACTGACAGCGCCGCGGCTTTCCTTCCGGTCCCGGTACACCCCCGTGCGGAACCCTCTCGTCAGCGGATACGATCCGAAGGAAGGTGACGGGTCCGCGCGAGCGAAGGGTCCACTGCCGCCCATGCGCGGCGAGCCGGGGAGGAAGCTATGAACAAGGGCTGCAAGGTCGCCCTGATCGGGTGTGGCGTGCTGGTGCTGCTGGTCGTCGGCGGGCTGTTCTACGCGGGGCACAAGATGAGCAAGGCGATCGGCGGCATGGTCCGTGAGACGCCCGGCGCCGCCGCCGCGCTCGTCGACTGCACCACGCCGGCGGGGTACGTCGAGCACTCCATGGACATGATGGGGGTGAAGATGGTCATGATCGTGTCCAAGACCGATCCCACCGGGATGACCATCATGCTGGTGCAGATGCCGGCGGGCAAGGCCGGCGCGGGCGACCAGACGGCGGCGCTCCAGGGCGCCCTGTCGGGCGCATCGGGCGCGGGCGGGCTGACGAAGGTCAGCAAGACCTACAAGAAAGACGTGACCATCAAGGGCGCGAAGCAGAGCATGAGCGTGCAGGAAGGCACCGACGCGATGGGTCAGGCGGGCCGGTCGGCCACCGTGGTCTTCCAGGGCAAGTCCGGCACGGTGATGATGATGGCGCACGCCAACCAGTCCAAGTGGGACTCCAAGTCGCTGCAGAGCTTCCTCGACTCCATGAAGTGACCGCCGCAACGAAATTGCAATATCAGCGACGCTTGACGGCCGTCTAGTTTGGCTATACAGTCCTTGTAGGTGAGACGGCCGGACCTGCGCAGACAGAGTGGGCCGGCAGGGCGCAGAGCATGTATGGGCGTGCGTGCTCGGCGTGGCTGGCCCCAACGGGCAAGCGTGCAGCGATGACCGTCTCGGGCGTCCCACGGGGCGCATCGGTCCGGCCTCGAACGGCATCTGGCAATATTCGACACGGGGAGCGTCGGGTGTCGCAGACGATGCTGGTCGGGGCCGGACAGCTTTTTGGACAGACCGGGGCGTCTGTCCAGCTACGCTAGACGCCGGAGCGAACGTTGGACCTCAGCACCCGCCAGGGCCGGGCCGAGCAGGGGCGGCGGATTCAGTCCGCCGCCGAGCTGGCCGGCCTCTCCCTGGCGGACCTCGCCAAGCGCATCGGCTGCTCCCGCGCGCTGATCTACCAGTACGTCAGCGGGCAGGTGCTCGCCCAGGCGGACCGCGTCCAGGCCATCGCCCGGGCGTGCGGCAAGCCGCTCGGCTGGTTCTACGGCGAAGACGAGGAGCCGGGCGCCGGCGCGCGCGAGGAGCAGCTCGAGCGGCTCCGCCTCGAGCTCGACGCCGAGCGGCTCGCCTTCGAGCGCGCCCGCGGGCGGGAGCTGACCGAGCACCTGGCCGAGCTGGCCGACGCGCAGGCCGCGCCGCCCGATTTCGCCGCGCTCCGGCGCACCTGCGAGCGGCTGGCCGAGCGCGCCCGCGACCTGGCGGACCCCGAGCTGCTGGCCGAGGCCGAGTTCCGGCTGGGCAACGCCTGCTACGCGCTGGGCGACTACGAGGCCACCCGGGCGGCGATGAGCCGCGCGGTGAGCGGGTTCAGGGAGCTCGGGCGGACCGACCGCGAGGGCGCCGCGCGGCAGACCCTGGGCGGCGCGCTGGCCGGGCTGGGCGAGCGCGACCGCGCCCTGGCCGAGTTCGAGGCGGCGCGCGCCGCGGGCGGGTTCAGCCGCGAGTGGCGCGCGCGGGTGGGGCGCGCAGACGTGTTCGAGGCGCTGGGCCGCGGCGAGGAGGCCCTCGCCGAGCTGGCCGCCGCCGAGGAGCTGCTCGCCGCCTGCGCCGATCCCGCCGAGAGCGCCTGGGCCGAGCTTTTCCTGGCGGGCGCCACCGTCAATGTCTACCTCCTCAACGACGATTTCCAGGCCGCGGCCG
>JACPDV010000725.1:0-530 GCA_016183835.1 Armatimonadota bacterium | reverse complement strand
CGGCCGAGCGCGCCCGGCGGATGGTGCCGCTGGCCGAGGAGTTGGCGTGCGTGAGCCAGTTGGTGGAGGGCCGGCTCAACCTGGG
The DNA here is from genome assembly GCA_016183835.1 of Armatimonadota bacterium. Lineage (GTDB taxonomy): Bacteria > Armatimonadota > UBA10988 > UBA10988 > UBA10988 > JACPDV01. The sequence continues at coordinate 445 of JACPDV010000725.1, read as the reverse complement.
CTACGCCCGCCGGCGGCTGGGCGAGTGGCACGAGGCGCTGGAGTGCTATGAAGACGCGCTCCGGCTGGCGCGTTTGACCGGGGATCGCGAGCGCGGCGCCACGGCGCTGGCCTGCCAGGCGGATCTGCTGGCGGCGCTGGGTCGGTTTGAGGAGGCCCTGGTGGCCGGGAAGGACGCCCTGGCCGCGGCGCTGGGGATGGGCTCGGTGCGCGGCGAGCTGTGGGCGCACCTGGCGCTGAGCGAAGCCTACCGGCGCTCGGGCAACGGGCACGAGGCGCACTACCACGCGCAGCAGGCGATCGCCGGCGCGGCAGGGCATTCGCTGGCGAAGATCGAGGCCACGGCGCGGCTGGCGGCGGCGCGGGCGCGGCGGCAGCTTGGCGAGGCCGGCGCCGCGGCGGCCGACGAGCGCCGGGCGGCGGCGGTGGCCGAGGCCATCGGCGCG
>JACPDV010000724.1 GCA_016183835.1 Armatimonadota bacterium | reverse complement strand
GGGTGGTGAAGCGCGGCGGCCCGGCGCTGCTGTTCGAGCGCTGCACGGGCTCGCCCTACCCCGTCGCCATCAACACCTTCGGCTCTACGGCCCGCGTCAACCTGGCGTTCGGCGTGGACTCGCTCGACGACCTGGCCGCGGAAATCGAGAAGCTGATCGCCCTGCCGCAGGCACTTGGCCGCATGTCGCTGGGCGAGAAGCTCCGCGCCGGGTGGGAGGCGCTCGGGCTGCTGCCGAAGCTCAAGCCGCGGACCGTCGGGCGCGGGCGCTGCCAGGCGGTGGTACACACCGGCGACGCCGACCTCACGAAGCTGCCGATCCTCCACTGCTGGCCGCAGGACGGCGGGCGGTTCATCACGTTGCCGCTGGTCTTCACCCGCGACCGCAAGACCGGCGCGCGCAACTGCGGGATGTACCGCCTGCAGCTCTACGACGAGCGCACCACCGGGATGCACTGGCACCTGCACAAGGGCACGTCGCGGAGCTACCAGGACTACGAGGCGGCCGGCGCGCGGATGGAGGTGGCCGTGGCGCTGGGCGGCGACCCGATCCTGACGTATGCCGCCACGGCGCCGCTCCCCGACGGCGTGGACGAGATGATGCTGGCGGGCTTCATCGGCAAGCGCGCGGTGGAGATGGTGCGCTGCAAGACGGTCGACCTCGAGGTGCCGGCCAGCGCCGAGTTCGTCCTGGAGGGTTACGTGGAGCCCGGTGAGCGGCGGCGCGAAGGACCGTTCGGCGACCATACCGGGTTCTACTCGCTGGCCGACGACTATCCGGTGTTCCACCTCACCGCGCTGACCCACGCGGACCCCCCGGTCTACCCGAGCATCGTGGTGGGCCGCCCACCGATGGAGGACACCTACCTGGGCTGGGCCACGGTACGGCTCTTCCTGCCGCTGATCCGGGTCACCATGCCCGAGGTGGTGGACGTGGCCATGCCGCTGGCGGGGGTGTTTCACAACTGCGTGGTGGTGAGCATCGACAAACGCTACCCGATGCACGCGCGGAAGGTCTGCTATGCGATCTGGGGCACGGGGCAGATGATGCTGAGCAAGTTCATCGTGGTGGTGGACCGGCACGTCAACGTCCACGACGAACAGGAGGTGATGTGGCACGTCTGGAACTCGGTGGACCCGCGACGGGACACGTTTGTGGTGGACGGCCCACTGGATGCGCTCGACCACACCTGCCCGCAGCCGGCGTGGGGGAGCAAGATGGGGATCGACGCCACGCAGAAGTGGCCGTCGGAGGGGTTTGCACGGGAGTGGCCGGATGAGATCGTGATGGCGCCCGAGGTGGAGGAGCGTGTGACGGCAATGTGGGGTAGTCTCGGCCTGCCGGCGTGAAGGAACGCGCGGAACTGTCGGGTGTTGATGAGACACACGGCGGAGACGTACAGGGAAGCGGCGGTGGAGCACGCACGCCTGGCGCAGGTGCTGCACCATGACCTGCAGGAGTACGGCGCAGCGCACTACTGGGCTGGCGGTGGAGTGCATGTTGCGAGCTTACCGGATGCGGGACGACCCCGTCTTTGCCAGCCGGCACGATCTGGACCGGCTCGTCGATGAGGCCGCGTTCTACGACTTCGTGCCCGAACGGATGATCGACGAGCTGACCGCCGCAGTACAGGAGGTTGTGGTACGCTGGCGGAACGACCACCGGTATCGACCCGCGAGGATGGTGCAGCGATGGCTCCGCGACCAGGGCCTAGACCGCCGTGTGCGCGGCGACCAACTGAAGTACAGCAGCGGCCAGATTGTGGATGCGGCCTTGACCGTGGTCCAGACGGGAGAACGGCGATGGAATTCCAGGAGCAGCTCCGCCAGTTCCTGACCGAGGCGTTCCCGGGCGCCGAGATCGACTACATCCGCCAGGCGCCACGGACTGGGCGGGTCGGCGCCTCGCTCGCATGGACCGGATTCGAGGATGTGGGCATGCTTGAGCGCCAGAACCGAGTCTGGGATGCCTTGCGCGAGCGCTTCACGCGGGAGGAGTTGCGCCAGGTGGCGATGGTCTTCGCCTGGACCCCCCGCGAACTGCAGGCGATACACGAGGATGCCTGACCCCGCCCGCCCCGCCCCCCGCCGCCTCGTCCTGGCCGTCTCCGGCGCCTCCGGGAGCGGCTACGCCGCGCTGTTCCTGCAACAGGCCGTCCGGCTCGTCCCGGAAGTCGCCGTGGTGTTGAGCGAAGTTGCCCCGCAGGTGATCCGGCTCGAGCTGGGCGTGCCTGACGAAGACGAAGTCACCGCCGAGACGCTGCTCCAGGGCGTGCCCGTGCCGCCCGGCCACCGGCTCACGCAGTACCGGCTCGACGACTACCGGGCCCCGTTCGCCAGCGGCTCGAACGCCTACGACGCCGTCGTAATCTGCCCCTGCAGCCAGGGCCTGCTCGGCCACATCGCCCACGGCGTCGGGGAGTCGCTGATCACCCGCGCCGCCGACGTCTGCCTCAAAGAGCGGCGATTGCTGATTGTCGTGCCGCGCGAGACCCCGCTCGGCGTGGTCCACCTGCGCAACATGACCACCCTGGCCGAGCTGGGTGCCGTGGTGCTCCCCGCTATGCCCAGCTTCTACCACCGGCCGCAGAGCGTGCGGGAGGTGATGCTCTCGGTGGTCGACCGGATCCTGGCCCACCTGGGCTTGGAGCGGTCCGGCACGTTCCGCTGGGGCGAGGAGGAGGCATGAGCGGCTCGATGGTCAGCGACACGCGCGCGTTCCTCAAGGACATCCGGCTCGAGCACAGCCTGTTCGCCCTGCCGTTCGCGGCGCTGGGGCTGCTGATGGGCTCCGCCTGGCTGGTAGAGCAGGGCCTCCGCGCCTCGGTGTGGCCCACCGGGCGCGAGCTGCTGTGGTTCCTGGTGGCGATGGTCGGCACGCGC
>JACPDV010000097.1:7376-26789 GCA_016183835.1 Armatimonadota bacterium | reverse complement strand
GCGCTACGTGGACGCGCTGCAGGTCGGGGAGCGGGTGTTCGTGTACTACGAGATGGTGAGGCCGGATGGGGCGCATGAGCTGAGGGTCTCCGTCGAACGGCCTTGACGCCACGGGCAGCAGCGCGGTAGCGTTTCCAATGGAGTGCCGCCGAGGAGCCTACGATGTTCCCCACCCTCGCCTGCTTGATGCTCGCCGCCCCGCCCCACGCCGAGTCCGGCGAGCCGTACGCCCTGCTCGGCAACCGGCTGGCGTTCGTCACCTGGTACTACGTCCGCCCCGGCGGCTTTGGGTGGTACAACGCCAGCGGACAGAACGTCGCGGTGGGTGGGTCGGAAGGCCCGACCGGCGCCACCTACCGGCGAGCCGACATGCCCATCGGAGTCCGCCTGACCGCCGAGAAGCCCGAGCGCATCGGCCCGCTCTTCACCGACCTCAAGCCGTGGGAGACCACCGGTGTGCATCTCACCACCGTGGTCCGCGAGGGTGATCACTTCCGGGCCTGGGGCGCGGCGGCAGGACAGCATCCGGGCGGCTTCTGCGCCTTCGAGTCCACCGACGGACTGCACTGGACCCGGCCCGACCTGGGCCTGATGCCGGTCGACGGTCAGCCGAGCAACCTGATCCCTTTCGCCGAGGGCACCGTCTTCGTCGATCCCTCGGCCCCGCCCGAGGCCCGGTACAAGTGGGTCCAGCTCGACGGCATGAGCCGCGCCGACTACGACGCCTGGCGCGCGAAGCACCCCGATCGCTGGGAGCCGCGCGCCTGGCGGGAAGACGTGGGCACCGCCTACAGCATCATCGGCGCGACCTCGCCCGACGGCCTGCACTGGGCCCGCCTTCCCGAGCCGCTCGTGGTGGAGCATAGCGACACGCAGATCGTCGCCACCTACGACCGGCGGCTGCGCAAGTACGTGATCTACACCCGCGCCTGGTGGGTGGGCGACCGGGCCGAGGGTGTGGCGCCGGGCGCCGCTTGGCACAGCGTCGGCCGGCGCAGCATCGGCCGGACCGAGAGCGACACCTTCGACGCCTTCCCGGTCTCGCAGACCATCCTCACGCCGCCCAACGACTTCCCGCCGACGGACCTGCTCTACACCAACTGCCACACCGAGCTGCCCGGCGCGCCCGACTGCCAACTCCTCTTCCCCGCCATCTGGCACCTGCTCGACGACACCACCTCGATCACCCTCGCCGGCAGCCAGGACGGCGTCGTCTGGAGCTACCTGCCCGGCACGCCGCTGTTCGACACGCCGCCCTTCGGCGAGTGGGACGGCGGCTGCGTCTTCACCCACCCGAACCTGGTGGAGCTGCCCGACGGCAGCTTCGTGCTGCCCTACACCGGCTACCTATTCCCGCACAAGTACCCACGCGGGCAACTGAAGTACAACGCGGGCCTGCTCCGCTGGCCGAAAGGCAGGCTGACGGCCATCGTCGCCGATGAGCAGGGCGAGTTCGCCACCGTCGGGTTCGTGCCGCCCGGTGCCTCGCTGCGCATCAACGCCCTGACTGCCCGCGGCGGCCGGATCCTGATCGAGGCGGCCGGCCTGAATGGCGCGCCGTTGCCAGGCCGGTCCTTCGCCGAGGCGGACGCCATCGTGGGCGACCAGTACCGCAGCCCGGTGACCTGGCACGGCCAGTCGGCCCTCCCGACGGACCAGGGGATCATGCTCCGCATCCGGCTCGACCGCGCGCGGCTGTACTGGCTGGAATTCGAGCGGTAGGCGTCAGGGTGCGCCGGCACACCCGTTGTGCTATGCTCCGCCCACGGCTGCCCGGCGTACCCCATGTCATCTTCCACACTCCTCCTCATGCTCGGCCTTGCCACCACCGCGCGCGGCGAGGGCGGTCCACCCGAGTCGTCCTTCCTGGAGGTCGACCATCGTGCCCTCGTCTCGCTGTCCGACCTGGTCTACCTGAGCCCTGCCGCGCAGCCGGCCGAGGGACTGCCGGTCGGCAACGGCCGCATGGGCACCCTTGTGTGGACCACCCCGAGCGCGGTGCACATGCAGATCAACCGCAGCGACGTGTTCGCCGCCAACAAGCACCATGCCGGGAGCTTCACGGGCCCGGTGGACCAGTGCTGGGGCGCATGCGCCCAGATCGCGGTAGACATCGGCGGGCAGCCGTTCGCCGCCGGCAAGGCGTTCACGCAGCGGCTGTCGCTCTACCAGGCCGAGACCACGATCACAGGGGCAAGGCTCGCCGTGCGGTGCTTCGTCTCGGCGGCGACCGACGTGCTCGCGCTGGAGATCGACGACCGGCGCGACGAGCCGCAGCCCGTGCGGTTGACTGTTTCCATGTGGCGTGCGCCGGAGGTGGTCCGCGGCGAGCACGTCGCGCGGTACGAGTTCGCGGACTCGCCCGGCACGGCGCTGGTGGTACAGCGCTACCAGGAGAAGGACTACCACTGCAGCTCGGCGGTGGCGGCCCAGTTCGCCGGCGGTCCTGGCCAGCCGGAGACCGTGGCTGAGACGGCCCGGACTATCGTCTCGCCGCCCAAGCAGGGCAAGCGGACCATCCTGATCTCCAGCGCGGCTTCCTGGGCGGCTGCCGCCGACGTGGGCAAGGTGGCCCTCGGGCTGCTGAACGGCGCCGCCAAGCATGGCTACGACGACTTGCTCAGGGCGCACTCCCGCTGGTGGCGCGGCTTCTGGTCGCGCACCTTCGTCCACCTTTCGAGCGACGACGGCCTGGCCGAGATCATGCAGCGGGTCCGCAGCCTGCACCTCTACTACCTGGCCAGCACCTCCCGCGGCGCCCTGCCGGCGAAGTGGAACGGCTCTCTGTTCAGCACGGACGGGGACACGCACTACTGGGGGTCGCAGCTCTGGGTCTGGACCACGGAGATGCTGTACTTCCCGCTGTTGGCGGCGGACGCCGTCGATCTGACGGACCCTTTCTTCGACATGTACGTCCGGCAACTGCCGGACTGCGAGCAGGCCGCACTGCAACGGTGGAGTGTGCCGGGCGCCTACTTCCCCGAGACCACCCCGTTCGACGGGCCAGTGGTCCTGCCCCCGGACGCGGCCCTGGAGTACCAGCAAGTCATGCTCGGCGCGAAGAAGAACACGGAGCTCTCCGCTCGCGCCCGCGCGCTGGGTCTGTACGAGAGCCACCTGTTCGTGCTCGACCACCCGACCACCGGACGGTACACCTGGATCAGCCACGTCGCCTCGTCGGGGAGCGAGCTGGCGGTGCATGCCTGGTGGCGCTACCGGTACACCGGCGACAAGCGGTGGCTGCGCTCTCACGCCTACCCGCTCCTGCGGGGCACCGTCGAGTTCTACCGCCATCTGGCGAGGAAGGGCGAGGACGGCCGCTACCATCTCAGTGGCACCAACGTCCATGAGGACTTCTGGGGCGTCCGGGACGGCATCATGGACCTGGCCGCGATCCGCGGGACGGCCCCGCTGGCGATCCGTGCAGCCGAGATCCTCGGCGTCGATCCCGATCTGCGGGACCGGTGGCAGGAGCTGCTACACGGCCTGGCGCCCTACCCGATGGGCAGCGACCCGGAGTCGAGGGCGCTGAAGGACGGCGTCCTGGCCGACGACGTGTGGGCTGCCGGCCACCTCGGCGATGTCAACGACGGCCACCGCAACTCGGAGGACGTGTGGCTCAACCCGGTCTTCCCGTTCGAGGACTGGACCCTGGAGACCCGGTCCGCGGCGACCGATGCGCTCGTGCAGAAGACGCTGGAGTTGGCTCCCCGACATGCCTCGGTGATGCACGGCGACGGGCTGAACACGGCCATCCGCACGCCCATCGCCGTCGCCCGAGCGGGACGCGGTGAGGAGCTGCCGGCCATGCTCGCCTGCTACTACGCCGCGTTCTCCCCGCTGCCCAACGGAATGAGTCTGTTCGAATCGGCCAAGGACGCCTCGGTCGAGCACCTGGGCCTCCTCACCACCGTGCTACAGGAAGGGCTGCTGCAGAGCGTGTCGCCTCGCCCGGGCGAGCCCGAGATCATCGGCGTCGCGCCGGCCTGGCCGAACGCCTGGCAGGCGACATTCCGCCTGCTGGCGCGCGGCGGGTTCCTCGTCACGGCCGCCGTGCGCGGCGGCGAGGTGGAGTTCGTCGAGCTCCACTCCCGGCTTGGAGGCACGTGCCGGCTGCGCAGCCCCTGGCGCACGCCGTGCGTGGTGACCCAGAGCGGCCGCGCACCGCAGGAGCTGGCCGGCGACGTGCTCAGCTTCGGCACACGACGGGGCGGGCAGTACCTGGTGCTGCCCAAGGGGCGGCCCGCACCGGCGCCTCGTCGGGTCGGTGCCGCGCCGACCGCCGCGCCGGCAGTGTGGCAGATCACGTTGCCGAACGGCAAGGTGGTCGGCGGCACGCTCGGCCGGCCGTAGCCGCCTCACCGCCCACTCGGCCGATTGACTCACCCGGCCGTTCGCGGCGGCTCGGGGGCGGTCCGGCGGCGTCGGGGTGGGAACAGCGCAGCGATGCGGTCGGCCTCGGCGGCCCACTTCTCGTAGTCCGGGTCGTCGGGGGTCACTTCGCGCTGCCCATCCCACCAGATGCCGCGTTCTTCGTCCTCACCCGCGATTGGCACCGCGATGTTCCCATTCTCCAACCTCACGGGCATCATGATAGGTCCCTCAACATGCCCAGCGCGAACTCAACCAGCGGGTCGCCGAACAGCACGCGCGCTCCGGCCTCGCTCTCGACCGTCGCTGCAAACGTCTCCGCCAGCGTTTCCCGCCGGCCTCGTGCCGTCCTGCCATACTGCTTGACGGCATCCGGCAAGCCAGCAAAGGAGGCATTGAACGCCGCAGCCAGTTCGCTGCTTCCGTTATACCCCAGAACGTCCCCGACGGCGTGTCCGACTTCGTGCAGCGCCCGGTTCGTCTGGCTCGGCGGCACCGTGCCGATGGTCACCTCCCTCCGGTCGAAACGGTAGAGCCCACCGAAGTGCTCGTAGCGACTGCCGAACGGGCTGCCCGGCGGACGCACGCCGATCAGGTCGCCGTTGTCATCCAGCTCGGTCAGGTTGCCGCAGCCGACATAGACCTGCACACCCGCGGCGGCCAGCCGTTCGTACAGCGCCCGCGGCAGGAGCGCCAAGTCGTCGAGATGGTCCTGCACTTCCGGGTCGGCCGCATCGGTCACCGTCAGGTGGCCTCGCAGGCCCTCCAAGTTGCGCCGATCACCCACCGGCCTGTCTCCCGCCGCAGGTTACCCGTGCACCGCCACACCCAGCGCGTTCAACGACGCCTCCATCACCGCCTCGGACAGCGTCGGATGCGCGTGCACGGTGCGCCCCACGTCCGCCACCGTCAGGCCGTGCCGCCTCGCCAGGACCATCTCCGGGAGCAGCTCCGTGACGCCCCACCCCACCATCGACACGCCCAGGAGCCGACCGCTGCCCGCTTCGGCCACGACCTTCACCAGCCCGTCGCGCTGCTGCGCCGCCAGCGCGCGGCCGTTGGCCAGGAACGGGAACCGGCCCACCGTCACCTCGTGCCCCGCCGCGATCGCCTCGGCCTCCGTCAGGCCCACGCTGGCCACCTCCGGAGAGCAGTAGACCGCCCGCGGGAAATTGTCGCGGTCGAAGGGCGGCAGCTCCTGGCCCGCGGCATACTCGGCCACGTGCACGCCGCCCGCGCTGGCCACGTGCGCCAGGAGCGGCGGACCGATCACGTCGCCGGCCGCGAACACGTCCGCGCAGGTCGTCTCGAGGTGCTCGTTGACGCGGATGAAGCCCTTCTCCGTCAGCTCCACGCCCGCCGCCTCCAGCCCGATCCCCGCCGTGTTCGCCGCCATGCCGATGGCCACCAGCACCACTTCGGCCTCCCACCGCTCCCCGCCCTGCGGCCCTGTCAGAGTCACGGTCACGCCGCCGTCGTGCCGTTCGACCTTGCCCACGGTGGTCGAGGTGCGAACGCCGATGCTGCGCCGCTGGAACCCACGCTCGAGCTGCTTGGCGATCTCGGCGTCCTCATTGGGCAGGAGCTGCGCGAGCGCCTCCACCACCGTCACTCGGGCGCCGAACGACGACCAGATGTCGGCGAACTCGCAGCCGATCGCCCCGCCGCCCACGATCACCACGCTCTCGGGCGCGGTCTCGCGGGCGAGGGCGTGGCGCGCGGTCAGCACCACCTGCCCGTCCACCTCGACCCCGGGGAGCATCCGCGGCGACGCGCCGGTGGCGAGCAGCACCACCGCGGCGTCCAGCTCCTGCTTGTCGTTGACGACCACGCGGCCGGGCCCAGCCAGTCGCCCGCCGCCGGGAATGACCGTGACCTGGTTCTTGCGGAACACGCCCTCGAGGCCCTTGACCAGCCGCTCCACCACCTTCCGGCTGGCGGCGTAGGCGGTGGGGTAGTCCGGCTCGAAGCTGCCGATCTTGACACCCAGCTCCGGCGCATCGCGGAGGAGGTGGATGGTGTGCGCGGCCTGCAGGAGCGCCTTGGACGGGATGCAGCCCCAATTGAGGCACACGCCGCCGGGCCGCTCGCGCTCGATCAGCGCGGTCCGGAGGCCGAGCTGCGCGGCGCGCACCGCCGCCACGTACCCGGCCGGGCCGGCGCCGATCACCACGAAGTCGTAGCTATCCATGATGCCGCTTGCCTCTCCACACCCGGCGGTCGGAAACCGCGGCAACCATACGGAACCCACCTGCGTGGGTTCCAGATCCGGAGTCCGCGCAGGCGGACTTCGCATGGTTGCCGCGACTTCAGTCGCCGGGCTACACTCACCCCATGCCCGACCCCAGCATCGACACCGTCACCCGCCGCCTGGAAGCTGCCTACGGGATCCCAGCGCGCCCGGCGCCGCATCCGGTGCTCGACGGCCTGATCGGAACGATCCTCTCGCAGAACACCACCGGTGTCAACGCTCAACGCGCCCTGCGGCGCCTCCGCGACGCGTACCCCACCTGGGACGACGCCCTGGCCGCCACGCCGCAGGACCTGGCTGACGCCATCCGCTGTGCCGGCCTCGCCGACCTGCGCGCGCCGCGCCTCCTCGCCATTCTCCAGCGCGTCGCCGAGGACCACGGCGAGGTGAGTCTCGAGGCGCTCCGGGAGCGGCCCAGCGACGCCGTCCGAGCCTACCTGCGGGATCTGCCGGGCGTCGGGATCAAGACCGTGGAGTGCGTGCTGCTGTTCACCCTCGGCCGCGACGAGTTCCCGGTGGACACCCACGTGCACCGGCTGGCGCTGCGGCTCGGATGGGTGGCGCAGGGCACTTCGGCGGACGCGGCGTGGGCGCGGCTCCACCCGCTCGTGGCGCCGGGCGACCGGCCGTCGCTCCACGTCAACCTGATCCGCCACGGCCGCGAGGTCTGCCGCTCGCGAGCACCGCGTTGCGCGTCGTGCTGCCTGAGCGACCTCTGCCCTTCTAGGGCACCTGGATGACGTCCGTCCCGCGGCGCATGACGAAGCGGACGAGGCCCAGCTTGAACGCCGTGGTGGTGAGAATCAGGTTGTTCCCGTCGGCGCGGAAGGTGCTGAGCACGTCCACCCACTGGGCCGGGTCGATGTCGGTGCCCTGATGGCGGGTGAGCCGGAGCAGCATCCGGCCCGCGCCGGGATCGGTGACGGCCCAGCCGCCGGCCTCGTCCCAGGTGGCCGAGGCCGCGCCGCCGGCCGGCAGCGGGGCGCTCGAGGTGAGGGTGAAGGTGTGGTCGCTGCGGAACCGCAGCGACATTCTGGTGCCGCCGCTGATGGTCACCGCGCCCATGGCGTCGCCGCTGTAGCTGATCACGTCCCACAGGTGCGACAGGGCGGTCTCGGCGCCGGACAGGCTGCCGTCGTCGCCGCCCTGCGTCAGCACGTCGGCGATCGACAGGATGGTGCCCGCCGAGCAGGAGACGAGGGCAGCCCCGAGCAGCGCCGCCAGGCACGGGCAATCTCCCTGCTCCGCCAAGTCTAACGTGTCACCGCCGGCGGCGCTTCAACCCGCTGCTCCGCAGCCAGGGCGGCCAACTCCGACCAGGTCGTGTCGTCCACGGGAATCCCGTCGCGTTGACGCCGCTCGCGGGTCCGCTGTTCCGGTTCACCGGGCAGCAGGATCTCCTCCACCCCGTCCGCGGTGGGGCAGTCGCGCAGCGACTGGACGAGCCGCTCAATCTCGTCCTCGTAGTGCCCGCCCGGCTGGACCGCTTCCACCGACCAGGCGGTGAAGAACGCCGCATTGCCGTACAGCGCGGGCGGCGTGGCGCGGGTGCAGAGCGCGCCGCTCAGCGCCCCGGCGAGCGCCTCCACGGCCACGCTCAAGCCGTAGCCCTTGTACCCCACGTCGCCGCCGAGCGGCAGGATGGCCCCGCGCGGCTCGGCGTAGAAGTCGTTGGGATCGCGCGTCGGACGCCCCTGGTTGTCGAGCAGCCAGCCGTCAGGCGCCAGTTCGCCGCGGTTGCGGAGCACGCGGATCTTGCCCTCCGGCGCCACGGCGGTGGTGATGTCCACCACGATCGGCGGGCCGTCGCGCCGCGGCAGACCGAAGGCCATCGGGTTGGTCGCGAGGCGCGGCTTGATCCCGCCCCACGGGGGCACCGCGGCGGCCACGCCGTGGTTGTTGGCCACCACCTGTGCGATGCAGCCCGCGCCGGCGGCCAGCTCGCAGTAGTCCGCCAGCCGGCCGATGTGGTGCGCCTGGCAGAGCCCCACCGCACCCACGCCCACGGCCCGCGCCTTGCCCACCGCCAGCTCCATCGCCCGCCGGGCGGCGAGAAGGCCGAAGTTCCAGCCGCCGTCCACCACCGCCGCCGCCGGCAGATCGCGGGTCACCCGGATCGGCGCGCCGGGGCGGAGCCGGCCGTCGCGAAGGTGCTCCACCCACTGCGTGATGCGGATCACTCCGTGGGAATCGTGCCCCGCCAGGTTGCAGCCGACGAGGGCCGACGCCACCTGGCCCGCGTCGTCAGGCGGCACGCCCAGGCTGCGCCACAGGGCGGCCACGAACTCGGTCAGTGGTTGCGGCGCGAAGGTGGGCATGGCCGGTCCTCGGCCGCGTGGTTGGCCGCGCGCCGGGTCGGCCCTCCCGCCTTGACGCTCCGGCGGCGCCTGCCTACAATCGCCGCATGAGCGATTTCGCCGGCGACGCCGAGGAGCGGCTGCGCCAGCACGACTACCGCCTCACTTCCGCGCGGCGCCAGGTGATTGCCGTGCTGGCGGGCAGCGACCGAGCGCTCTCGCCCTACGGCATCCTCGAGGCCATCGCCGGCAGCGGTACGCCACCCGACGTGGTCACGGTCTATCGCGTGCTCGACCTGCTCGAATCGCTGCACCTGGTGCACCGGGTGCACAGTATGAACGGCTACGTGGCGTGCACGCGCCTGTCGGCCGACGGCTGCCACCACCCGCTGATCTGCACGCGCTGCGGGCGTATCGCGGAGGTGCGCGGCGAGGCCTTCGCGCACGCGGTCGAACGGATGAGCGCGGACGGCTGGGAGGTCACCGGGCACGTGCTTGAGCTGAGCGGTCTCTGCCCGGCGTGCCGCGAGGCGGAGCAGACGTGACGGCGGACCCCAACCGCCTCGCCCCGGCCGACACTCCGGTGCACGACTGGTACCGCTTCGTCCTCTCGTTCCCGCCTCACCTCGTCCGCAATTGCCTGGATCGTTTCGAGCTGTCCCCGGGAGCCACGCTCCTCGATCCCTTCTGCGGCACGGGCACCACCCTGGTGGAAGGGCGCCTGCGTGGGTTGCGGGTGGTGGGGGTGGAGGCCAATCCCGTCGCCCACCTGGCGTCCGTGGCGAAAACGGACTGGTCGCCGGAGCCGGGAGAGCTGGTCGGGAGAGCGCTCGACATCGCGGCGGGTGCGGAGCCTGTTGGCCCGCTGGAGCGGTTGCCGGCGGAGCAGGAGCAACTCCTCCTCCGGGGCTCGGTCAGTCCCATGCCGCTCCACCGGGTCATCGCGCTGCGGCGCGCGAGCGTCTCCGGTCTGGTGGTAGGGGCGGGGTTCCCCCGCCCGTTCTGTAGTGGCGTCGACCAGCCCATGTGGCAGCCCGGCCGGCCGGAGGGCGGGGAGACCCCGCCCCTACCGGTGGTCGTGGGCGGGCACCACGGCATGGCGCCCCACCTCCTCACCGCCTTCATGAAGACCCTCGTCCACACCGCCGCCAACCTCCGCTTCGCTCCCGAGGTCAGCGTCACTCGCCCGAAGGACGATGCACCGGTGGTCGCGGCCTGGCTTGACGCCGTGCACCGCATCGCCGCCGACCTCCGCTCGCTGCCTCTTGACGCCCCGCCGGCCGCCGTCCACCTTGCCGACTCGCGCGACGCCGGACACCTCCTCGCCCCGGCCTCCGTGGACGCCGTGATCACCTCGCCGCCCTACCCCAACGAGAAGGACTACACCCGCACCACGCGCCTCGAGCTGGTGCTCCTCGGCTTCCTCCGCACCAGGGCCGACCTGCGGCGGCTGAAGCAGGGCCTCGTGCGCTCCAACACCCGCAACGTCTACGCCGCGGACGAGGACGACCAGTGGGTGGCCGAGCATCCCGAGATCCGCCGGCTGGCCGAGGAGATCGAGCGCCGCCGGGTGGCGATGGGCAAGACCAGCGGCTTCGAACGGCTCTATCACCGCGTCACGCGGCTCTACTTCGGCGGCATGAAGCGGCACCTGGCCGGCCTGCGCCCGGCGCTGCGGCCCGGCGCCAGGCTGGCCTACGTGGTGGGTGACCAGGCGAGCTATCTGCAGGTGATGATCCGCACCGGCACCATCCTGGCCGACCTGGCGGGATCGCTCGGCTACCGCTTGGACGGGATCGACCTGTTCCGTACACGCCTGGCGACGGCCACCGGCGAGCAGCTCCGCGAGGAGGTCGTGCTTCTCACCTGGCCGGGATGAAGGGGAACAGCCTCGTCCGCGCTTCGTCGGTCAACGGCGAGCCGTATCGGTGGGCACCTCCACGCCGCGCGACAGCCACTCGTACACCTGCGACCCGTGGCTGTGGAGCATGAGCCCCTTCTCGGCCAGCGCGGAATCGGTGTCCACCACCACGTCGGGCTGGAACGGCAGCGGCTTCTGGAAACCGTCCTCCATGTACAGGATCACCGGGCTCTGGTCCATGTGCCGGGCGAGCGGGCAGACGTTCGGCACGGTGACGAGGAACGACGCGTCCATCACGAGCTGGCCGGTATAGCGGTGGTCGGGGTGGTAGTCCCACGGCCGGTGGGTGAAGAGCAGGTCCGGCCCGAACTCGCGAATCAGGGTGATGAACAGCTTGCGGTATTCGAGCGAGGGCACGAGCTCGGCGTCGTGGATCTCGAGCAGGCGGTACTCGATGCCGATCACGTCGCCGCTGGCCTGGGCCTCGGCGGCGCGGCGCTGAGCGAGCATGCCGCCGCCGATCTCGTGGTGCCCGGCGTCGCCGTTGGTGGCGCTGATGAAGACCACCTCGAAGCCCAGGTCCTTCCACAGCTTCGCGCAACCGCCCGCGCGGAAGTCCGCGTCGTCGGGGTGCGCGCCGATCACCATCACCCGGCCGGGGCAGTCGCTCATGGGGTTCGTTCCTCCAGGGCCTCATCTTCGCCGGACTCGCCGGTGTCCTTGCCGGCAGGAGCACGCTGGCGGGCCGGGAAGCACCCGCCGCCGAGGAGCAGGAGTCGTCGCCGGCCGGCCTCGCGGTCCGCGCTGCGCCACCCGGTAGGGGCGACCGGCAGGTCGCCCGCGTGCCGGACGCACCCATCGTGAACGGCGTCGCCGCTCGGCCCGGAAGGGCGACCTGCCGGTCGCCCCTACCGGGGGTCGGCACCTGCCTCCTCGACAGTGAACAGAGGAGTGCATCGCCGTGGGCAACCCGCACAAGTGTCTCATGATCGGCGCCGGAGGCATGGCCGGCGCGTGGATCCGCAGCTTCCTGCCGACCTTCGCCGAGCGGCTCGAGGTCGTCGGGCTGGTGGACGTCAACGAGGCCCCGCTCAGCCAGAGCGGCGACTTCCTGAAGCTGCCCGCCGACCGGCGCTTCACCGACTACCGCCGGGCGCTCGATGCGGTCGAGGCGGACTTCGCCATCATCGTGGTGCCGCCGGCGCACCACACCGACATCGCCAACGCTTGCATGACGGCCGGCCTGGACGTGCTCTGCGAGAAGCCGGTGGCCGACACCTGGGAGAAGTGCCTGGCCATGGTGGCGGCGCAGAAGCAGACGGGCAAGAAGGTCCAGATCATCCAGAACTACCGCTACACCGAGCGGATCCTGACCTTCAAGGACGTCTTGACCTCGGGTCGCGTCGGCCGGCTGAACTACCTCCTCGGCCGCTTCGCCGCGGACTATCGGGTGCGCAACGCGTGGGGCAAGTTCCGCCACGAGATCCCCCACGCGCTGCTCGTCGAGGGCTCGGTCCACCACTTCGACCAGCTCCGCAATCTCGCCGGCGGCGACTGCCTGACCCTCGCCGGGTTCGACTGGAACCCGTCCTGGAGCAGCTTCGACGGGGAGAGCAGTGGCCTCTACGTGATGCGCTTCGACAGCGACGTGCGCGGACTGTACGAGGGCAACTGCAACGAGGTCGGCTGGCAGACGAGCTGGCACCAGGAGTACTACCGGGCCGAGTGCGAGGGCGGCGCCGTGATCCTCGACGCCGACAACCGGGTGCGCGTGATGGAGCACACCGGCGGCGCGCACTACACGGTCGCCGATGTGCCGGCGATCCGCCCGCCGCTGCAGGGGCATCAGGCGCAGATCGGGCAGTTCCTCGACTGGCTCGACGGCGGCGCGGCGCCGGAGACGGTGCTGAGCGACAACATGAAGACGGCGGCGATGCTGTTCGCGGCGATCGAGGCGAGCGAGACGGGACGGACCATCGACGTGGCGGCGAAGGCGGCGGAGGCGTCGTGATGCGAGGTTTGCCCGGCCTCATCATGGCGGCCCTGGCCGTGGGAGCTCCCATGCAGTTCAAGCACCTCTCCAGCACCACCGGCGAGCTGCCCAAGCCTGATCTCGGCCGGCAGGTGGCCGCGCTGATCGCCGATCTCGACGGCGACGGCGTCAACGACTACGTGATCGCCAGCTACGAGAAGATGGCGTGGTTCCAGCACACGCCGAACGGCTGGACCCCGCACCTAATCGAGGGCGGCGACCCGAGTGTGCGGATGGAGGCCGGCGGCGACACCCTCGACATCAGCGGCGACGGCCGGCCCGACATCGTCATGGGCGCCCAGTCCGAGCGCGGCGAGATCTGGTGGTGGGAGAACCCCGGCCCCGGCCACCCGCCCGACCAGCCGTGGCAGCGGCACCTGGCTCTCGCCGTCGGCGGCACCCACCACGACCAGATCGTCGGCGACTTCGACGGCGATGGCAAGCCCGAGCTGGCCTTCTGGTACAACGCCGGCAAGCAGCTCTACCTCGCCCGCATCCCCGCCGATCCCACTGGGCCGTGGCCGCATAAGCTGATCGCACAGCTCGATCCGAACGGCGCGAACCCGGAAGGGCTGGCCAAGATCGACCTCGACGGCGACGGCCGGCTCGAGATCGTTGGCGCCGGGCACTGGTTCAAGCACCTGGAGGGCGACCGCTTCGAGGACCATGTGATTGACCCCGACTACCGCTTCAGCCGCTCCGCCGCCGGAGACCTGATCCGGGGTGGCTGGGCCGAGGTGGTGATCAACTCCGGCGACGGCGTGGGGCCGCTCAATCTCTACCAGTGGGACGGCGCGGCGTGGCGCAAGCAGACGCTGATCGACCGCGTGGACCACGGCCACACGCTGCAGGTGGCGGACCTCGACGGCGAAGGCAACCTGGACATCTACGCCGCGGAGATGCACACCCCCGGCCCGGGCGCCGCCTGCCGGCAGTGGATCCTGTGGGGTGACGGACAGGGCGGGTTCTGCACCGAGCTGCTCTCCACCGGCATCGGCTCGCACGAGTCGAAAGTCGGCGATCTGAACGGGGACGGGCGGCTCGACATCCTGCAGAAGGATTTCCAACAGGATCGGCGAGTGGACATCTGGCTCAACCAGGGGCGGCCCTGACCGCGCAAGGAGTCTCGCATGGACACCGTCTCGACCCTCGCCTCCTGCGTCCTCACCCTCACCTCGCCGGTGCTGGTGGACAAGGCGCCCGGCCACTTCTGGTTCCCCACCCTGCACGTCGCCGGGACGAAGTGGCTGGTGTGCGAAGTGGTCAAGACCGGCGACATGGCCCAGGGCAAGTGGCCGGCGGTCCTGTACGTCTCGGCCGATGGCGGGCGGACTTGGCGGAAGGGCGCCGAGACCGACTCCTACGGGCCGGCATCCTTCAGCCCGGCAGAGGGCAAGCTGTTGATCATGCCCTACGAGATGTGGCCGCTCGAGCCGGGCGACAAGCGCCGTGCCCGCGCCGACGGCACTCGCGTCAGCATCGCCGACGACGGCACCGTCACCACGGCCGCGCAGCCGATGCAGTTCCTCGACTTCCCCCGCGATCTCGGCCCCTACAACAAGGACGAGCTGTGCATGCTGACCAACGGCAACCTGCTCCGCCGCCGCGACGGCAGCCTGATCGCCACGATGTACGGCACCTACGAAGGGGAGAAGAAGTACGTCAACCTCGCCCTGACGGGCAACGACGACGGCGCGACCTGGCGCTACCTCGGCACGGTGGGCACCTGGCAGGACACGCCGGGCGAACCGGAAGGACCGTGCGAATCGAGCAACGTCCGCCTCGCCGACGGCCGGCTGATGTGTGTCTACCGGGTCGGCAGCGGGCGGGGGCACGTCTACTGGCGGAGCTACAGCGCGGACGACGGGGTGACCTGGACCAAGCCCGCGGCGATGCCCGGCGTGTGGTCGGTGGAGCCCCAGCTCGTGCGGCTCGAGAACGGGCTGATCCTGCTCTCCGGCGGGCGCGAGGGGCTGTTCCTCTGGGTCTGCGCCGACGGCGAGGGGAAGCAGTGGGAGCCGGTCAACCTGGCCGAGCACCACAACCGGACCCTCGCGGGCACCGCCCTGCACCTCGACCCGGACTACGTGTCGGCGAAGAGCAACGGCGATCCGGCGGCCTCGACCTCGTACACGGGGATGGTGCAGGTGGGTCCGAACGAGGTGGCGGTGGTGTACGATCGGCTGGCGAACGGCTGGAGCGGAGCGCCCGGCCCGCGCGGGGCGGAGGACGCGGTGTTCTGCGTGCGGGTGAGCGCCAAGCGGTGAGCGCCGCCAAACCCGTCAAGCGATGGCGTGTCTGGCTCAACCTGGCGGTGGCGCTGGCCGTGGCACTTGCTCAGCGCGGCGCTGCTGGGTCTGGCGTGGCGTTCGTGGCGGCGGCTGCGGCGTCGGGCGGCGGCTCCTCCAGCGGCCCTGCCACAGTGTCCTTCAGCCAACGGCGCCACCTGACACCGGCGATGATGGGGAAGAGGATCTCGACCGCGAAAGTGGCGGCGAGTCCGAGATCCGCTTGACTCGACGTATCGCGTTCGACGCCGTACGCCATCATGGCCTCCATGATGGATGCCATCATGGTGAAGCCCCCGAGAAGCAGGCCGACCCAGCACCCGATCGGCACGAAGAACGCTAGAAGCTGCTTGACGCGGCCGAAGCCGAGGAGCACCTTGTAGGCCTCCAGACAGATGGCGATCCGCCAGCCCGTTACCACGGCGAGGGTCAGGAAGTTGGGGATCTGCGCGCCATCAGCCCCAAACACCAACTCGTTGGGCAACGCATAGAGCCACGCCAGCGGCGAGGTCATGAGGAACACGGCGACCATGCCGCGCAGGGGCACGTTCCGAGCGCCCCAGAGCCAAGCGGACAGCGCAAATACCAACGCCGTGCCGCAACCCACCGCGAGCGACAGCAGCGGCCCCTTCCACGCCCATCCACCAGCCGCGAAGTCGGCCCGGTCGTAGTTCCGCGCCAGCCCGGCAATGGCAGCAAACAGCACGCCGTAGGCCAGCGCGGCGGGCCGGGAAGCGATCTCCCGGCACGCCTCATCGTCCAGCCGGAGCAGCCGGCCCAACAGCCTGCAAGCCTCGAATGGCCGCATCATCTTTCCCCCGTCCGCCTCATCAAGGGTTCACGCCACACTGAGCGCCTCCCGGTCCAGGTTGAACGTCTTTCCCGCCAGCCCCACGGCCGGCCCGCTTTGGCCGTGGCAGACCCAGAGGGGCGCTCTGGACCAGCGGCTGGCCGTCCGGCTCCGCGCCCTGTAGCTCGCCGACGGGTCAGCCGCCCGACCCCTGCAAGCTCGGATACTCATCGCCCTCATCCGGCGGCACATCTGGCACCACAGCAAGCGCTCGCTCGAACTTGGCTCGGTCGCCGCGCGCTGCGCGCTGCCTGAGATAGTCGACGGTTAGCAGGGCTGCCATCTTCTCGATCACAGCAGAGGTGATGAACTGGTTGATGGACACTTCCTCCGCCGCTGCGAGCTCGCGTACGCGCCGGTGAACAGATTCGGGTAGTCGCAAACTGATGGTGCTCATGTCGGATCCGCCAAATGGCTTACTCCTGTGCGGCAACTACCGAAGTCTCACCTCCGCCTCCCGCTCCACGCTGAACGTCTTCCCCGCCAGCCCCAGCGCCGGCCCGCCGCAACCGTGGTACACCCGCACCTGCGCGCTCTGCCCCAGCGGCTCGCCGTCAAGGCCCCGCGCGGTGTAGAGCGCCGGCGTGGCGTAGCTCTTCCCGCCGGCCTCGGTCGCGTGCACCGCCACGAAGGTGGGCGACCAGACCGCGAAGCCGTCCTGCGGCAGCGTCACCCGGCCCAGCACCGGCCCGGCCTCGAGCGTCACCGGCTCCGCGCCGTAGTTGCAGACCACCCGCAGGTCCGCGCCGAAACGCGTGCGCTCCACCGGACCTTCGACGTGATGCTCCTCGAGCGGCACGCCGAAAGTCAACCGATGGACCCAGCTCAGCACCTCGTAGGTGTTCTTGATGAACCGGTCGGTCGTGCACAGGTCGCGCGACCAGCCCTCTTTCCGCGCAAACGGGCGGTTGACCCCGCGCGGCTCCGCCGGGGTGAACGTGACCCCGTCCGGCCCGGCGTGCACGATGCCGAGCAGGTAGCGCCCGCCGTCGCTCCGCCCCATGCTCAGCGCCTGCCGCTCGCCGTCCCGGTTGAGCAGCCCCAGGCGCAGTTCGAAGTCGCCGCTGTAGCCCTCGGGCACGGTGATTGCGTGCGGCCCGTCGGTGTGCCGGCTGCCCGCCTGCCAGGTGCTCGTGGCCGGCAGGGCGTGGTCGTTCTGCATGGCGATCTGCTCCGGCCGTTCGCTCCGCGGGTGCGTGAAGTGGACGAAGGCCGAGTAGTCGGCGGCGACCTTGCCCAGCGCGTCCCAGGTGTAGGTCACCTCGAACGTGCGCGGGCCGGCGCCCTTCACCGCCGCCGAGACGCGGAGCGGCACGGCTTCGGCTTCGGCGCCCTGCCAGTAGAGGTGGCTGCCGAAGTTGTAGAGCGGCATCTCGCCGTAGATCACGTGGTCCAGCACGTGCTTCGCGTCGTCCGGCCCGATGCGCGTACTCTGATGGGTGTAGGTGCTGACGCAGTCGTGGTAGGCGATCTCGAAGATGGGCAGGACCTCGCCGGGCGGCGTGTCGAACTTGTGGCCGTAGAGCCCTTCGAGGTAGTCGGACACGGGCACGGCCCATTCGCGGCCCTCCTCGGAGCCGAAGGCGCCGGTGACCTTGCGGGCGTAGGCGCAGAGCTTGGACTTATAGTCGAGGTCCACGCCGCGGTCCCACACGTCGCCGGGCGCCTGCGAGTCCACCAGCCCCCAGGCGAAAACGGTGTCGATGAAGTAGATGCTCGGCCCGAACCGGCCGGCGACCTCCGGCAGGTTGCGCTGCGCCAGCTCCACCTGGCTCTGCGGGCGCACCTGCCAGGCCTGCCCACCGGCCCAGTTGCCGCCCAT
Organism: Armatimonadota bacterium; assembly: GCA_016183835.1. Taxonomy (GTDB): domain Bacteria; phylum Armatimonadota; class UBA10988; order UBA10988; family UBA10988; genus JACPDV01. The sequence goes on along the minus strand of JACPDV010000097.1, from coordinate 9,017 downwards.
CAGCGGCTTGCCGTTCGCGCCACGGCGCAAGTGCTTCACGTCGAAGCTGGGCGCGTCGGCGTACATGTCCTGGTAGTTGTCGTGCAGGCCGAAGAGGTAGCCGCAGGCCTTGATGCGCTTGCCCGCGGCCCACAGCGCCTCGTTGCCGCCGCACTCGGGCGCCGCCGGCAGGATGTCGGGGTGCTGGTTGTCGTAGCCGCGGTGGATCCAGCCGGCCAAGACCACCATCGCCTTGTCAATCCACAGGTCGTTCTTCCAGTGCTCGGCCAGCCGGGCGGTCTCCTCAAACGAGTAGCCGATGTAGGTCTGCTCCTGGCTTGAAGTCCGCGGCGCCGGACAGCGCCCGCACCTCGGGATGCTGTTTCGCGTAGTCGCCGCGGGTCACTCGCCAGCCACGGCGGACCGCCACGTCACGATAGGCTCGCGCCGCCGTGACGTAGTCGCCCTTGCCCAGCGGACGGAGGTGGACCCGCGCTGCGCCGTTCCACAGTTCCAGGCTGTGCAGCAGCACGCGCGAGCCGGGCACGCGCGGATGGTCCACCCAGGCGCGGCGAACCTGGTAGCGCGCGTCCACGTCGTCCCAGGTGACGAGCAGCGAAGCGCCGGCGCGCTCCAGGCTCAGCATCTGCATCGACGCCCCGTCGTAGGTGGTCTGGCCGTCCACCACCGGGAGACCCTCGGCGGCGGTCATGCCGCGGCCGAGGCGGAACGGCACCACGGTCCGGGCGGCGGCCGCCTCGGTCGCGGGGAGCGCGGAGTCGAGCAGCCAGACGCGGTCCACATGCCAGTCGCTGCGACCGGTCGCGGCAATGGTCACGGCCAGCCCGCCGGGCGCCGCGGTCTCGGTCACGAACGCCAGCTCCAGCGTCAGCCCGGTCGGCTCGCCCTTCTGCGTGGTCAGCGGCTTGACCAGCTTCAGCGCTCCGGCGCTGCTCGACGCCGGCTTCAGCCCGCGGATGATCTGCGCTTCGGTACCCTTCGGCCCGCGGAGGAGCAGCCGGCCGAACCGGTCGTGGAGCGGGTCGGAGGTCCAGGCGACGTTGGCGCGGGTGTCGGTGAGGACCCACCGGCCGGTCTCGGGATCGATGGCAAACCGGAAGCCCTGCCCGTCGAGGGAGCTTGACGGCCTCCGCCTCGCGCCGCGCGACCTCGGCGGCCGGGAGCGGCGCGGGTCCCTGCACCGGCGGCGTCTCGGGCGCGTTGGGATCCACCGTCACCTGCCCGGCGTCGGTGTCGAGTAGCCGTGGGCCGGCCGGGTCGAAGACTCCCACGTGCACCTTGTAGGCCCCGGCCGGCGTGCCCTCGGGCACCCTGATGAGCAGCGGGCCATCGAGGATGGTCTCGCCCGGGAGCCAGAAGCTGGTCGGCTCACCGGGGTCGTGGTCGGCCTGCCAGACGATCTTGGTGCAGCCCAGAGCGGGGTCCTCGAAGTGTAGGAAGACCTTGCACGACGGACCCTCGGTGCTGTCACCCCCGTTGCGGAACTGGAACGACACGCTGAGCGTGGCGCCCGGGCGGACGGCGCGCGGGCTGACCTCGGCCCGGTCGAGCACCGGCCTGAACCCGGCCTGCTGCGCCTGGCAGGCGGCCAGCGCGAGGGTGGCTGGGACGAGGAGCCAACGGCACATGGAGGCACTCCGC
>JACPDV010000097.1:0-7345 GCA_016183835.1 Armatimonadota bacterium | reverse complement strand
CCCGCGGTGCTGGCCTGATCATAGTCCAAGCCCGCCGGACTGTCAAGAGCCACACGCAAGAACCGCACCGGCCTGGAGCGGCAAGCTCCAGTCGAAGACCACGCCGTAAAGCGCCCGCGGCGTGTCGCGCATCTGCGCGTAGAGGCCCGGGGCGGCGTCGACGGGCAGTCGGTGCGACACGATCGGCTCCAGGCTGATGCGTCCCGCCTGAAGATGGTCGATCAGCGCAGCCAGGTCTTCCAGCCCGAAGTGGCACGACACCTCGATGGACGCCTCGGTAGTGTGGAGCATGGCCCACGGGAAGCGCGCCTCGCCCCGCACGGCGATGGCCGCTATGGCTCCGCCGTGGGCCAGGAGCCGGCGCACGAACACATCGTGGAACAGCCGCTCGTAGCCCGAGCCGTCGAAGATGACGTCGAACGGGCCTGCCGCCGCAATCTGGTCCCACGCATCGTCCGCGCCAGCGTCCACCACCCGGTCCATGCCGCACCGACGGGCGGCCTGCAGGCGCGCCTCCACCAGATCGGAGGCCGTGACCACCGCGCCCGCGGCCTTGGCGCACATCGCCCCGCAGATGCCCACCGGGCCGAGGCCCACCACCCACACCCGCTGCCCGGCCCGCACGCGGGTGCGGCGGACCGCCCGGTGCGCCACGCCCGCCACGCCGAGCAGTGCACAGGCATCCAGCGGCAACCCGTCCGGCAGGCGAATCGTCAGCGAGGCGGCCAGGTCGCTCCCGATCATGTGCCATCCGCGGTGCCCCACGTACTGCCCGTGGAACACGACCTGGCCGGCCTGCACGCTGTCGACCTCCTCCCCGACCGCGGCCACCCGGCAGACGTGCTGATACCCGTGGCGCGAGGGGAAGCCGCCGCCGTAGCCGTAGTCGGCCATCAGCGCATGCCGCTCGGTGCCGTTGGTGACGCCGGAGTAGAGCGTTTCGAGCAGCACCTGGCCCGGCCCGAGTGGTGGCGGCGGGCCGATGTCCACGAGCGCGGCCTGGCCCAAGGCGGCGAACTCGATGGCGAGGTGGCGCATGGGGCGCTCCTGGCGGCACGGTTCGGCGACGGGCGGCGCTCGCCTCCAGGCCGTCGGCACCCTCTCCTTGCCAAGGAGGGGCAGGGGGAGGTACCGTTCCAGAGCTCGGACATGGCGTTGGACTGGACCTCACCCCAGCCCTCTCCTTGGCAAGGAGAGGGAGTCGGAGCGCACGGCAGTTGACATCACCGCCGCCAAGGGTATACTCCCAGCCACAGGCTGAGATGGGGAGGAGTAGGCGCCTCCACTCCGTTCAGAGAGCCGGCCATCTGCTGCGAGGCCGGCCGGAGAGTGCGCCGAAGGTCGCCCTGGAGCCGCCCAATCGGGCCGGGCCGCGCCCGTTAGCGCGCGCTGGAGTGACACGCCCACCAGCGTGTAACAAGGGTGGTACCGCGGGAAGCCTCTCGTCCCTTGAGGATGAGGGGTTTTCGTGTTTTTGGAGGGCCTCGACATGGCTGAGCTGCCGAAGACGTACGACCCGCACGCCGTGGAGCAGCGGCTCTACCCGTGGTGGGAGACGCAGGGCTGGTTCCACGCCGACTCGCACGACGCGCGTCCGCCCTGCTGCATCACCATCCCGCCGCCCAACGTCACGGGCACGCTGCACATCGGCCATGCCCTGCAGCACGCCATCCACGACGTGCTCGCGCGCTGGGCTCGCATGCGCGGCTACAACGTGTGCGTCGTGCCCGGCGTGGACCACGCCGGCATCGGCACCCAGATCAAGGTCAGCCAGCACCTCTACGACACCACCGGCCAGTCGCCGCGCGAGATCGGCCGCGAGGCGTGGCTCGAGGCCGCCATCCGCTGGAGCACCGAGAACGGCGGCACCATCCTGCGTCAGCTCCGCGCCCTCGGCTGCGCCTACGATTGGCGCCGAGAGCGCTACACGCTCGACGACGGCTACTACCACGCCGTGCTCGCCGCCTTCCGGCACTTCTACGAGCGCGGCTGGATCTACCGCGGCGAGCGGATGGTCAACTGGTGCACCACCTGCGGCACGGTGATCAGCGACCTGGAAGTGCTCCAGGAGGACGAGTCCGCCAGCCTGTGGAGCATCCGCTACCCGGGACTCGACGGCGCGCCTGACGTGACCGTCTCCACGACCCGGCCCGAGACCATGCTCGGCGACACGGCGGTGGCGGTGAACCCGCGCGACCCGCGTTGGCAGGCGGCCATCGGTCGGACGGTGCGGCTGCCGCTGATGGACCGGCCCATCCCCATCGTCGCCGACGACTACGCCGACCCCGAGTTCGGCTCAGGCGCGGTGAAGGTGACCCCCGGCCACGATCCCAACGACTGGGAGATCGGCCTCCGCCACAGCCTGCCCGTGGTCAAGGTGATCGGCCCGGACGGGCGGATCACCGCGGAAGGCGGACGCTTCGCCGGGATGAGTCGGGAGGAGGCGCGGAAGCAGGTGCTGGAGCAGCTCGAGGCCGAGGGCCTGCTCGTCGGCCGCGAGGAGCACATCCACGCCATCCCGCGCCACGACCGCTGCGAGACGGTGATCGAGCCGCTCCCCATGGAGCAGTGGTTCGTCAGCATGCGCGACATGGCAGACGCCGTGCTGCCCTGGTATCGCGAGGAGAAGATCCGCTTCGTGCCCGACCGCTTCCGCGAGTCGGGGATCGAGTGGCTGGAGAACATCCGCGACTGGTGCATCTCGCGGCAGCTTTGGTGGGGCCACCGCATCCCGATCTACTACGGCGAAGACGGCCGCACCGTGTGCGCCTTCTCCGACGAGGAGGCCCGCGCCGCGTTCGGCGACACGCCCTTCCGCCAGGAGGAGGACGTGCTCGACACATGGTTCTCCTCGGCGCTGTGGCCCTTCGCGGTGCTCGGCTGGCCCGACGCCGCGCGCTTCGCCTACGCCGGCAACGGCAGCGTGGACGAGGGCTCGTTGGCGGCGTTCCACCCCACGACCTGGATGATCACGGGCCGCGACATCCTCTACCTCTGGGTGGCGCGGATGGCCATGACGGCCAAGGAGTTCGTCGGCGAGATCCCCTTCCAGACGGTGCTGGTGCACCCCACCATCCAGACCAAGGAAGGCCGGCGGATGAGCCGCTCGCTGGGCACCGGCATCGACCCGCTGGAGCTGATCCGGGTCTATGGCGCTGACGCCACGCGGCTGATGCTGCTCTTCCAGTGCAGCCCGAACCAGGACATCCGCTTCGACGCCGAGGTGAAGGACAACCAGCTCGAGTCGTCGTTCACCGGCGAGATGTGCCGGAACTTCTGCAACAAGGTCTGGAACGCCAGCCGCTTTGTGCTGATGAACCTGGGCGACGAGCGGAGCTACGCGCTGCCCGCCGAGCTGGAGCGGCTCGACGACCGCTGGATCCTCGGCCGCTACCAGCGCGCCGTGACCAACGTCAGCGACGCGCTCGAGCGCTACCGCTTCGACGAGGCGGCGAGCGAGCTGTACCACTTCGTCTGGACCGAGTTCTGCGACTGGTACATCGAGCTGAGCAAGCCGCGCCTGCGAGCGGGCGACGCGGTGGTGCGGGCGGTGCTGCTGACGGTGCTGGAGGGCGTGATGCGGCTGCTGCATCCTCTCGCGCCGTTCCTCAGCGAGGAGATCTGGCAGCAACTCGGCGCGGCGGGCGAGGCGTGCATGACCTCCCCGTGGCCGGAGGCGGACCCGGCGCGGGTGGATGACGCGGCCGAGGCCACGTTCAGCCGGCTGCAGGACCTGGTGCGCGCGATCCGCAACCTGCGCGTGGAGGCGAACGTGGGCGACCGGGTGCAGCTCCGGCCGCAGATCGCGTGCGGATCCGCCGAGGACGCCGCCTTCGTGGCGGAGGTGGCGGAGCTGGCGGCGGCCCTGACGGGCAGTGCGGCCATCGCCATGTGCCAGGCCGCGCCGCCGCAGTCGCTGGCCGCAGTGGTCGGCACGTTGGATGTCTATTTGCCGCTGGAGGGCCTGGTGGACGCCGCCGCCGAGCGCGAGCGGCTGGGGCGCGAGCTGGAGAAGGCGCGGAAGGAGCTCGAAACGCTACGGCGAAAGCTGGATAATGAGAGCTTCGTGACGCGTGCGCCGGCCGAGGTCGTGGGGCAAGCCAGGGCGCGGGCCGTGGAAGCGGCCGAGGTGGTCGCGCGGCTCGAACGGCGTCTGGCCTCGCTAGGGGATGGTGGGTCCTGAAGGCGGACCCGACGTTGACGTGCCCCGGGCGACGAGTGGGCCCTCGTCGGGAATCGCCAACGCGCCGCCGCTGTCCGGGCGGCGACAGGAGGGCGACCATGCGAACGGGAGCTTGGGGGGCGGCCCTGTTGCTGCTCTGCGTGTGGCAGACCGCAGAAGCGATCGGCGCGGCCCCGCAGAAAGTGGCGGTGGTTGTCGGCTGCAACGGCTACTCGAGTGGCTGGGAACTGCTGGGACCCAGGTACGACGCCGTGGCCGTCGCGGACGCACTCAAGCGGGCCGGCTACCGCGTCTACACCATGAACGATGAGGCCAAGAGCCCGGACGGCGCAGCCGACTATCCGCACTACTATCCGTCGTTGGCACACCTTAGGAACCAGCTTCCGGTCTGGTTCGCCAAAGGCGGATTCGGCGCGGACGACACGGTGCTGTTCTACTTCGCCGGGCACGGATTCCACCAGGACGGCGTCGACTACCTGGCACCGCTCGAAGCCAGTCTGCCTGCCTCACCCGAGGGCGTCGTGTCCAAAGCGGACTTGCTGCCGTTGCCCGAGGTGCTGGCGGGCATGGTGGCCACCGGGGCCGGGAACGTGGTCGTCATCGCGGATGCCTGCCGTGCCGATGCTATCCAGGTCCGAGGTGTGCGCCCCAGAAACCTGGGGACGTCAGCCGACCTGAAGGCCATGCTCGGCCCGCTGCCCGCCGGACTGCGCCATGCGGCGTTGTTCAGTTCGTGCGGGAGCGGCGAATCGTCGTACGCCGGACCGGCCGGCGGCGGGTGGTACACACAGGCCCTGGTGACGGGCCTCGGCGGCGCGTCAGACGCCGACAAGGACGGCGCGGTGACGGCCGCGGAGCTGCACGATTACTGCCGGGCAGAGGTGGTGCGGCAGGCAGCAGCCGCCAGCCGGCGGCAGGTTCCGCAGGTTGCCGACGTGCCCGGGCGTCTCGCGGGGCTGGTGCTCGCCGGAGCGCCCACAACCGAGCCCGCCAAGCCGGGCAACACGGTGGTGGTGGTTGGCGACCTCGCCCGGCTGCCGCAGCGGCCGCCTGACCTGCCGGTGACCTCTGAGGACAAAGGTCCGGCCTGGCGGGGCGAGCTGGCCCAGACGCTGTACAACCACCTTCAACTCTGGGGCGTGTATCCGAAGATCAACGCCGCAGCGCACTACGACGACGTCGGGATAGAGCACCCGAACTACATGGGGGTCTGCTGGGCGGCGCAGACAGGTGTGATGATGGGCTTCCCCGACGGGAGGTGGCATCCCGAGACTGCGTCAACGCGTTTCGAGATGGCGAACCTGGCGCGGCGCTACCTCGACACCGCCAGCCTCGAGTTCGGCCGGATGAACCAGGCGATCTGGCCCGCCTACATCTCGCAGCGCCTGCAACAGATGGGACTGGATCCGCAGCCTGCCAACGTGCAGGCGGTCCTGGCGGCTTGCGGGATGAAAGTCGAGGCCCGCGGACGATTCAGAGACGTGCCGCCCGACCATTGGGCCTACGACGCCGTTGAGGCACTAGCCGACGCTGGGCTGCTTGGAGGGTATCCCGACGGCACCTTCCGCGGCCAGTGGCCGGCCACACGGAAGGAGCTGAAGTGGCTGCTCAACAAGGCCAACGCATACCTGGAGGATTTGCCCGGGAACCCATCCCGCGTCAACGCAGCGATCGACAAGCACTTGGACGACCCAACGACTCGGGCTCACTACACCCTTCTGCGACCCTAGACACATCACCGGCCGGCGGGCGCGGGTAGACCCATGACATCGCGCGACCGCTGGCTCGCCACCTTGGCCCACGAGGAACCCGATCGGATCCCCATCGCCGACGTGCTGTGGGTCACCACCATCGAGCGGTGGCACCGCGAGGGGCTGCCCGCCGACCAGTCGCCCCACAGCTTCTTCGGCTACGAATGGCACGGGCAAGGCGCCGATCTCTCCTTCCAGCTCCCCGTCGAGCGGCTGGTGGACAACGACGACCACTGCCTCGAGCGCGACGCCTTCGGCGCGGTGACCAAGGTGCTCAAGGGACGCGAGAGCGTACCGGAGTACCACGACTGGACGATCACCTCGCGCAGCGCCTGGGAGGAGTACAAGCCGCGGCTGGCCTGGAACGACCAACGCGTCGACCTTGCCGCGGCGGTCGCCGCCAACCGGCAGCTCCGCGAACAGGGCCAGTTCGTGATCTACGCCGCGGGTTTCGGCTACGACCGGATCCAGCGCTTCGTCGGCATCGAGCGCACGCTGGCGGCCATCGCCGGGGAGTTCGACTGGGTCCTCGACATGATGGAGACCGTCGCCGACACGGTGATCGCCGGGGCGGAGGCGCTGGTCTCCGCGGGCTGCCGTTACGACGCGGCATTCATCTGGAACGACCAGGCCTACCGCAACGGGCCGTTCTTCTCGCCCGCCACGCACCGCGTGCTCGAGCTTCCGTCGCAGCGGCGGATGTGCGACTGGTTCCACCAGCACGGGATGAAGGTGATCCTGCACAGCGACGGCGACATCCGGCCGCTGATCCCCAACCTTCTGGAGGCGGGATTCGACTGCCTGCAGCCGTGTGAGGTGAAGGCGGGGATGGACCTGGTGGAGCTGAAGGCGCAGTGGGGCGACCGGCTGTCGTTCATGGGCGGGATCGACGTGCGGGCGATGGCGCATCCCGACCCGGCGGTGATCGTGAGCGAGATCCGGCGCAAGATTCCCGTGGCCAAGCGCGGCGGGGGCTACATCTACCACTCCGACCACTCCGTGCCCGACAATGTGAGCTGGGCGCAGTATCTGCGGGTGATGGAGCTGGTGCGGGAGTATGGGAGATACGGATGACACGGCACGGCAGTCAGCCACCCAGGCCCTCCCCAGTCATGTCACGAGCCACCGTGTGGCACGGGCAGTCGGCTGCCCGTGTCTGTCGGCCGGCAAGAGCCACCACGACGCCGACCCGGAACACGGGCAGCCGACTGCCCGTGCCACACGCCCGCGTCGTCTGGGCGTTGGTGGCGGCCTTGCTCTCCGCGGGACCCCTGCTCGCCGCGCCCAACCGCCTCATCGACAACATGGAGACCCCCACCCTCTACACCCCCGCCCAGCCCGAGCTGGGTCACAAATGGACGGGCCAGGTCTCCCTCGACACCACTGACCCACGCGAAGGCGCCGGCTGCCT
>JACPDV010000088.1 GCA_016183835.1 Armatimonadota bacterium | reverse complement strand
GACTTCGTAGAGCGCCTCGTCCTCGCCCAGCTTGCGTGCGTAGGCGGTCATGCAGGCGGCGACAGCGAGCATGTGCTTGCGCAGGCTGTCGCTCTGGACCCAAGCGTGCTGGATGCCGAGGGCCTCATCGCGGGTCATGGCGGATCTCCCGATCCGCTAGGTTCGCGCCCGCAGGCGGCGGCTCCTCCGGCCCGGCCAGGCATGCGCCGCGTGCGCGGCCCGTAGCGACACGCCACCGGCGTGTCGGTCCGCCGGCCACGCACCGCGTCCTTCGGCCCACGAATCCCCGGCCACGCCGTTGGCGTGGCCCTACGCCGCAGCCTGTGTCACCCCCGCACCCAAGGCCGCCCGGACGGCCTTGGTCTCCCCAGCCGGGCCTTCAGGACCCGTCCGGTCAGGGCGCGCCGCCTGCCGGCCCGACCGCCCGGAACCCGTAGTCGCCGCCCCTGCCCGCCGGGTCGTACCAGTTGCGGAGCGCCACGCGCGTTCCGGTCGCGTCGACGCCCCACGAGCCACCACGCAATACTCGGGCGCCTTGTGTTTCAGCATTACATGGATCGCGCGATGGCATCTTTGCATACCAGCCACTGTCGTACGCATCCTGACACCAACTCCACACGTTCCCACACATGTCGAACAGGCCGTAGGCATTGGGGGCGTAAGCGCCCACGGGCGTCGTCTTCCCCGGGCCGCCCTCTGATCCGTTGGCCAGCTTGGCATCCCACTGATCGCCCCAATAGTAGGCCGTGGTTGTGCCGCCGCGCGCCGCCTTCTCCCACTGCGCCTCGGTCGGCAGGCTCCCGCCCGCCCACTTCGCGTACGCGTCCGCATCCTCCCACGACACGTTCACCACCGGGTGGGCGTCGTTGCTGTTCCCGCTCGCCATCGACTTCCCGGTCACCTGACAGAACTGCTTGTACTGCCCTACGGTCACCTCGTGCTGGTCCATCCAGAACGCGCTCACGTAGACCCGCTGTTGCGGGTGCTCGTCGCTCTCGCCCTGGCGGTCTGGGCTGCCCATCAGGAACTCGCCCGCTGGGATCAGCACTTGCGGCATGTTGTCCTTCGCCCGGATGCGGTATCGCAGGCCCTTCGGCATCTGGTCGCGCCACTGCTCCAGGTAAGCTGGCCATCCCGCCGGGAGGCCAGCGCTCCCAACTGGCAGCGTGGGCGCGGTTTGGTCGGGGACACGGAGGAGCACGAAGTCAGCATCCCCCGGCGCCTCAAACCGGGGAGTCTGCGCCTTCCTCGCCCGTTCGGCCCAGGCCGACACCTCCTTGACCACATAGCCCGCCAACCGGCTCACCGGCACGGTCCCGTCCTCCGCCTTCGCTTCGCCCGCCAGCCCGCGCAGGAGGTACGTCGTGAAGGCTCCGTGCCCCTCGTCCGGCCATTCGTAGGCTCGCTGCCCCACGTCGCAGGCCAGCAGGAGCGCCGCCGCCGGCACCGGTTGGCCCGCCTGGCCCGTGAAGAGCGGACGCACGCCGCGCGCCATCCCGTCGGTCAGCACGGCGTCGGAGTCGGACCGCCCGGCGTTCGGGTCGTTCCGGCAGGCGTCGATCACGAAGAGCACGTTCCGGCCCTGAAACCCGCGCAGCGCCTCGTTGACCAGCCGCATCGGCAGGGCCGTCTCCTCCAGCAGCTCGCGATTGCTGTCCACGGTGAGCAGGTACGGCTCGTCGCCCTTCTGTATCCCGTGGCCCGAGAACATGAACACCAGCGTGTCGTCGCCGACCGCCCGACCGCGCACGTCCTGCAAGGCGGCCAGCAGGTTCGGCTTGGTAGGCAGGGCGAAGCGGTCGGCCTGGTCGCTGGTGAAGACCCTGATGTTGCGCTCCGGCACGCCGCCGGCGCGGAAGGCGTCCGCCACGGCTCGCACGTCCGCCACGGCGTACTTCAGCGAGCTGATGTCGGGCCGGTCGTACTGGTCCACACCGGCGGCGACGAGGTAGGTCTCCGCGGCGTGAGTGACGGCGGCGAGGAGGAGCAGCAGGAGGAGACGGCGCATCGTTCCACCCCCGGATATCGAGTCTGACGCCAGCGAGTGTAACGTGGTTGCGCGGGTGGTGCAACGGCGCCCTGAACGCGGGCAGGGGTGGCCATCGGGCGCGTGCGTGCCGGCGGCCGACGCCGCCCGGGGCGGAGATGCCAGCAGGTTACGTGGAGACCAACGCCCGGTTGACGTAGGCACGGCACTTGCCGCTGCCGGCGACGCGCTCGAACCCCAGGGCCAGCAGGCGCGCCTCGCCCCGCTCGATCTGCTCGCGGCCGTGCGGCCGGTCGTGCAGCTCGACGATCAGGAAGCCGACGCGGTCCCGGAGCAGGTCGCCCTCGCGCTCGAACAGCTCGTACTCCTCACCCTCGATGTCGCAGATCAGGGAGAAGTGCTCGAACGCCGCCTCGCGGGCCACGTCGGCCACAGTGCAGGCGGGCACGGTGACGGTCCGGGCTGCGTCGCCCGAGCGCCCGGCGACGCTGGAGGCCTGGAAGGTCGTCCCGAGGCTCAGCTCCACGGACGGGCCACCGTAGGCCACCGCGAGATGGCGCAGCCGGTACCCGCAGCCGTTGGCCTGGCGCGACTCCTCGAGCAGCGGCAGCAGAGCGGGATTGGCCTCGACGACCACGTGCCGGCCGGGATCGGCAAGCAGGCGGTTGGTCGTGCCGGCCACCACACCGATGCCCGCGCCGAGCTCGATCACCGGCTGACCGCGGGGCAGCCACCGGCGGACCAGGCGGGTCTCCTCGTCCTCGGCCCAGCGCCAGCAGCCCCTTGACCTTGGTGCTGATGCCGTGCTCGCCGACGCACACGCGCACGCCGTGCACCTTCATGCGGCCGCCGCGGCGCTCGATCGCCCGCCCGATGGTCACGGCGAGCGGGGAGACCAGCCAACCCACGGCGCGCCGCGCCACCTCCTGCGCCCCCGGCCAGCCCTGCGTGCGGACCAGACTTACGGCCTCGCCCAGCTTCGCCCTGCTGCGGTCGATCCAACGGCGCATCTAGACCTCTCCAGCGGCACTCGGCGGCCCCGGGGCTGAGTCCCGCAGAGGCCCAAGGCGTCACCGCGGTTCGGCGGCTCGAGCGATGGACCTCCCGCGGCGTCGCGCGCGGTGTGCTCCTCCGGTTGCCCCGGGACGCGGCCTGCATTACCATAGCACCCATCCACGAGGGCCGGACATGCAGGTCACGGTGCGTCTCTACGCGCAGCTTCGCGAGCGTCTGCCACGGGGGGAGCGGCAGGTGACCCTCGAGCTGCCCGAGGGCGCTACGGTGCTCGACCTGGCCGACCGGCTGGGCCTGGGACAGACCGCGGTCGAGATCATGGTCAACAACACCGGCGCACACTACGGCCTCAAGGTCGGCGACGGCGACGTGGTCAGTTTCTTCCCGGCCCTGGCCGGCGGGTAGTCCACACGTGTTCTCGCGCCGTACCCTCCTGCTCCTCTTCCTGGCTGCCGCCGCACACGCCCGGCTCCTCAGCGACGATCCGCAGCCGCTCGGCCCGCGCACGCCGGTGGTGCTGATCCACGGCTGGACCGGCGGCGAGCACTCGTTCGATTCGTTCCAGAGCCGGGCGCTGGCCGACACGCTGTTCGTCCGCCGCTGCCGGCTCTACCGCTTCGTCTACGACTGGCAGAAGTCCATCGCCACGTCGGCCGAGCTGCTGCGGCATGACCTCGACGCGGCGCCCGAGCTGCGCGGGCGGCCGGTGGTGCTGGTCGGCCACTCGATGGGCGGGCTGGTGGCGCGCGGCTGCGCCGAGGGCGGCGACCCGGACCGGGTGGGCGCGCTGCTCACCCTCGGCACGCCGCACCACGGCTCGCCCGCCGCCAACCTGGAGTGGCTGCGCGACGATTCGAGCTACTGGTGGGCCTCGCGCCTGGTGCCGCTGGGCTTGATGGAGCAGCTCAACCGCATCCCCAGCTTCGCTGCCGCGCTGACCGAGGGCGGGCGCGACCTGGGCTGGGACAACTACGACGGCCGCATGCCCGAGCGCCACCGCGCCGGCGCCAACCGCTTCCTCCGCGACCTCAACGCCCGGTTCGACCGCCTGCCCGTCCACGACGAGCTGCTCCTGCGCTACGCCTTCCACGCCTCCTACCTGGCCCGTGTGCCGGCGCTCACGCCCACCTCGCTGCCGTGGCTGGTGCACGAGGGCGAGTACTACCTGGCCGGCGCCGCGCTCCTGGCCCACGCCTTCCGCGACGGCGGCAACCGCACCGTCGACGAGTGGACCCTCAACGACGGCATCGTCCCGCTCGACTCCGCGGCGTTCCTGCTGCCGGGCAACACGCTCCTCGACCGCGCCGACGGGACGACGCGGCTCAACGCCGCTGCCTTCGCTCAGCGCCAGCGCCGACCGGCGCTGGTAACCGACCTTCGGCTCGGCGTCGACCACACCGGTCTCCACGCCGACGCGCTCGCCGCCCAGAAGCTGCGGCAGGAGCTCGAGCGCATCGAGCTGAACGGGCTGGCCCTGCAAGAGGGCGGACGAATCACGCTCTACCGGCCGCACGACGCGCACCCCGACGCCGTCGCCGCCGCGCCCGCCGGGGCGGAGCTGCTGGCCGCTCCGGCGCCCGACCTCCTCCTCGCCGTGAGCGGCGATGCGCTCCTCGCGCTCACGCCGGGCGGAGCGCGGACGGTGGCGCGGGCCGATGGCGCCGACGGCTGGCGGGTCGCGCCGGACGGCCGCCACACCGTGACGCCGGACAACGCCCTCGTCGGCGTGACCGCGCCTTCGTACCGGCGGCTGATCGAGCGGCGCCCCGGCTGCATCGCCCTCTGGTCGCCCGGCGGCGGACGGGTGGCGCTGGCCGACCCGCTCGGGGAGCTGGTGGTCGCCGAGACCGGGGCACTGCGGCTGGCGGCGACGCTCGACCTGCCGCCGGGCAGCCGGCCGGTGGCCTGGGCGCCGGGCGGCGACCGGCTGCTCTGCGGCCCGCCCGGCGGGCTGTCGGCCGCGGCCTTCCGGCCCGACGGCGCCGTCGTGGCGCTGCTCTATCCTGCGGCCGGCGGGCTCTCCGCGGTGCTCTGCGATGTCGAGGGCCGGCCGTTGCAGACTCTCGCCGAGCCGCCGCAGGCGGGCCGGCCCGGCGCG
>JACPDV010000728.1 GCA_016183835.1 Armatimonadota bacterium | reverse complement strand
TCCCGAGCGGTTCGGCGAGCTGCGCTTCGGCGCCCGGCCGTGGCCCACGCAAGTGGCCTGCCGCTTCACGTCGGGCCGGCAGGGCCGGTTCGATCTGGCCTGGAGCCCGGCCGGCAAGGCGCCCGAGCTGCGCGTGGACGGCCGGCCGTCGGACGGCGGCTTCACGCTCGCCGGTGAAGGCGACCAGACTGTCGTGCTCGAGGCGCTGTGGGAGGGCATCGTGATCTACCGGCTGCCCCTGGCGGTGGCGGTGCCGCCGCTCGACGCCGCGCTGGCCGACGGCAGAACCGGAGGTGGCCATCCGGCCTCGGTGGTCGCGCCGCTCCGCGGTCGCGACTTGACAGCCGAAACACGTTCCTCTAAAGTGCAATCATCTCTTCCGCGCACTCTCGTTATGATGCTGCAGGGCAGCCGTTGCGGAGCTAACGGGTCCGTACGGCGGGGATCGGCTATGTGCCCGGTTCGGTCGGGACTTGCTGTCTGGGTGACCGAAGGCGAGATCGAGCTCGGGGGCCAGCATAAGGCCCGACCGTTCCTCGTTATTGCGGAGGTGGAGGGCGAGCGGCTGTTCGGCTTCCCCATCACGTCTACCGGTGAGGGGCGGTGGATCGGCGAAGGCTGCTTCGCGGTTCTGACGGAGCCCCGGCATGTCCGGCCTGACGTCGTGGAAGCCATCGTTGGCGACTTCGGAGCGACGCTGCCGGGGATCCTCCTGGAACTGCACTGGTCGTTTGCGCTCGTGCGGTGGGCCTCGGACCATGTCAGATCGTGGCCACCGGAGTTGCTTGCGAGGACTCGAGCCGACTACGGCGACGACGCTGTCGACCGCTGGGGTCCGGAGTTGCCCGCCCGGTGGGGCGTAGGGCGTCTGGCGGCCGCTGCGGGGAAGCACGGAGTTGAGCTGGTGAGGCGCTTCGGCCCTGACCTGCTCGACGTCCACGGCGCGGCACGTCTCCGACGTGCGGCCCGCAAGTACGGCGACGCCATCGTGTGCAGATACGGTCCACGCGGGCCTACCGGGCCATCCGTCGCGCCGTGACGAGTTCCACGGACGGGTGTCGGTACGAACGACGGTGACGGGCACGTCGGGCAAGCGTGCAGCGCAGATGTGGTGAGTATCCATGCAGACCAACCTGACTACGCAACAACAGCAACTGGCCGAAGCACTGAGGAGCTGTGACATCGATCGGGCACGTCAGCTGTGCGCAACGGTGACCCCAGCCGAGGCAACCTGCGCGCTCGTCTCCATCCTCGATGACGGCGCGGTCGCAGCGGGCGACCGTGTGGAGGATGCACTGCGAGACGAAGCGCTTCGGCAGAGCGATGCTCGACGTGCCGTCGATCGTGAACAGCGTCTGGAGTTTGAACGTGTTCTGAGCATCGAGCACGAGTTCGAGTCGGCGTGGGAGGACCCTGAGGAGGCCTGGGACGAGGACACCGACTCGGCTGCGGCCATCGTTCGGGAGTTCAGGGGCAGAGACACTGAAGCAGAGACTCAAGCGGCCATGGACGCTGATGAGCGTGACTTCCGCGAAATGGTGGTCAATGCACGGCAGCAACATTACCCGCTCCTCGCGCTGCTACTACTGGGCGAAGTCGGCGAGGCCACGGCCGTCCAGCCGGTCGTCGAGTATGTGACGAGGTGCTATTACCATGACCATGCTCTGGGAATCTCGAATGCGGGCACGATGGCGTTGCTTGCTATCCACGGCCGGCACGCGGAGGTCGTGTCGGCCGGGCTGGTCGCAGCGGCAGAGGAGTCTGCGGAGTGGCCGTCATTGGAGATGCTTGCCGCGCTGCGAACGCCTTCGGCCGCCGCGGCGCTTATCTCGCTCTGCGCGCGCGGACGCATCTACTCATCGACTCTGAGCGAACTGCTTGAGGTCGTCGGACCACCTGCCATCCCAGCCCTCGTAGATGCGTGGGCCGAAGTACACGGAGGCATTCAACAAGGTCCGGCATGCAACTCATCGGACGGTATGCACGTGGACTGACCCGGCGGCGCTGCTGGCGGCGCGCGCGCAGATGTCGGACACGCTCGAAGCAGTGGTGAAGGCACTGGGCCACGAGCCCGCGATCCAGGGCCGCCCCCGCTGGCGGCCGGGCGTGGACGTGACGAGGTTGCCGCCCGAGCTGCCCGAGGTGCTGGCCGGCACGCCGGCCACCTGGCACGAGCCGCGGGTGGCGCAGGAAGACGGCCTGGTCTGCCGTTACGACTTCGACGACGACGTGCCGTTCGCGTTCGACTCGTCGGGCAGCCTGAACCACGGTGTGGTGCAGTTGGCGAAACGCGAGGCGGACCGCGGCGGGCAGGTGCTGGCGTTCGGCGAGCGCTCCGGGGTGACGTTGCCGGCCGGCGCGCACCTCTTCGGCCCGCAGCCTGACGAGGGGACGGTGGCGCTGTGGGTCAAGCCCGACTTCGCCGCGGCGGACCTGCCGGACGGGCTGTGGGACGGCTACCGGGTGATCTTCTACGCGATGCTGACCGACGGCAACGGCCTGCCCGACGGCTGGGACGAGATCGGCCTCTTCTGCCACGGGCCGAACCTTTACGCCAAGTGCACGGGCGGCCAGGACGGCCCGTTCGCAGCGATCCCGTCCCCACTGAAGAAGGGCGAGTGGACGCACCTCTGCCTCACCTGGACGAAGACGTCGCGGCGGCTGTACGTGGATGGGAAGCTGGTAGCGGACCGGCAGGGGACGTTCGTGGCGCCGAAGCTGGACGACTTCCCCGCGACGCTGGGGATCCACGCGGCGAGCCGGCGATGGTCGTGGCAGGGGAGGCTGGATGGGCTGCGGGTGTGGCGGCGGGCGGTGAGCGAGGCGGAGGTGGCGGGGCTGGCGGGCTAGGCCACGGCCACTGTCGTTACCAACCGGCGTAGGGGCGACCCTTGTGGTCGCCCGCTCCGCTTCGACGAACGCCCGGGCAGACCCGGACGGGCGACCACAAGGGTCGCCCCTACGCAGGACCTCGTGCCCCGGCGCGCCGGCTACCGCAACGCCCCCTGCAGATGCAGGATCTCCCGCGCGATTTGCCACCGTCGCAGGTCGAACTCGCGATACCCCCACACGTCGCTGTCCAGCTTGTACTTCGGCTTCACTTCGATCGCCCGCCACACCTCGTCCAGCACCGCCTGCGCCGCGGCTGCTTCCTTGGTCTTGCCCGCCTTCTTCGCCTGCGCGATGAGCTGCCCGCAGGTGTAGACGTACCGATAGTCGTCGTACCCCTCGCGATACGCCTCCCACATCGGCACCGGCCAGACTGTGCCGTCCGGGCCGGGGCGGTTGAAGAAGTCGGCCGAGCTGCCGTCCAGGTTGTTGAATGGATTGCCCACGGTCCACCCGTAGATCCACGGGATCAGCGTCACGAACCCGCTCCGCCAGAAGCCGAAGCCGTAGGTGAAGCGGGCGCCGGCCACCGTGGTGTGGTCGTTCTCGCCGTTGATGTGGTTCGGGTAGCACCAGTAGCGCACGCCCGACTGCTGCATGTCCGCCGTGACCACGTCGTGGGTGGGGAGGAACGGCTGGGTGCACCAGACGTCCACCAACGGCCGCATCGGGTCGAATGGCTCGTGGGTCGGGTCGGCGGTCACGTATGTCTTGCCGCCGCCGGCCCGGATGCCCTGGAGGCACTGCACCATGAACCCGACCTGGTCCGGCGTGGTGCCCGGCTCGTCCACCGGGTAATAGAGGAACTCGGGCAGCCCGCGCTCCTTGCGGCCCGCCTCGATGTAGGCCACCATCGCCTGCATCTCGGTCACGAAGGCGTCGGGGCAGGGCTTCGCGCCGCGCAGGTGACTGCCGAAGCGTTCGCCCTTCATGTGCCGCTCATACAGCCCGCCGGTGTTGAGGCTGACGATGAACGGACCGTTGTAGCCGTACTTGCGGCAGCGCGCCACGCGGGCCTCCAGGCCGGTCCAGTCGTAGCTCAGTCCGAGCGGCTGGGCGGGGTCCTTGGGCACGCCGATCCAGACGCTGAGCGGCACGTTGAGCACGGTGCCGTGAGCGTTCATGTCCTCGGCCTGGAGCCGTGCCTGGTGCTCGTAGAACGCCTTGGAGGAATCGTCCTGCGCGCGCGACGCCTCGTCGAGCGGGTCGCGGTAGTAGATGCCGTAGCTCTTGTCCGGGTCGGCTTGGAGGCGGATGGGGAGCACGCGGAGGCGGATCGGCACCGTCGCCGCGGGCGCGTCGGCCGCCGTTAAGGTCGCCTCGCCGGAGTACATCCCGCCGGCAGCGTCGTTCGGCACGTGCACCGTGAGCCAGAAGCGCTGGTTCCGATTCGCCGGGATGTCGGCGGTGTCGAACGGCCGCAGGTAGTCGGGCACCACCTTGTAGCTGCCGGTGACCGTGTAGTTGAGCCGGGAGTTGGCGAACTGGACCAGCTTCACATCCACCGCGGCGCCGGGGATCACGCCCGGCCCGCGGAGGTCGCTCACGTTCACACGGCAGCCGTGCAAGTCCTTCAGGGCGTAGACCGCGAAGTTGAGCGGCTCGTACTCGCCGAGCGAGGCGAAGGCCTGGAGCGTGGGGCTGATCTCAGCGGCGTAGGGCACGGTCTCCGGGTAGATGTTCTCCAGGTAGCTGCGCTGGTGGACGAGGTAGCCGCGGGCGCGGTCGGCGGCGGGGATGGCCGGCATTTGGCCGACCGGGTCGGGCGTGGCGAGCAGCTTCCACTTGGCGAGCAGGTCCGGCGGGAGCTGGTAGATGGACTTCTCGTGCTCGTCGAGAGCCTCCCGCGCCACCCGGTCCGCCTCGGCCGCCGGGTAGATCGCCATGCCGAGCAGCGCGTACTTGCTCTTCGGCGTGATGGCCACGTCGGTCGCCCCGCCGGCGGCGTGGAACCGGAAGCGGCGGGTCTCGAGCCAGTACTGGCCCTGGATCTGTACGCCGGCGGAGCCGGCGCCGGCGCCGACCGTGAAGTCGAACACCTGCCCGCGGACCGGCGCCGGGCTGCCGGCGGCGAACCACAGCTCGTAGTCGCCGGCGGGGAGCTCGACCCGCAGCGCCGCCGGTTGGGCTCCGGTGATGCCGTCGCAGAGGAGGTCGTTGGTGTACACCGGCGGCGGGTCTTCGCGGCCGGTGGAGGCGTTCGGGTTGGAGCGCGGCCAGACCTTCTCGAAGGCCTCCTGCGCGGGCGTGCCGACCCACGGGCCGGCGCCGTCGGCGGTGCGCACCACCTGCGTCCAGTTGGCCATCACGGGCGACTTGGGCGTGCCGAAGTCGAGCAGCAGGATCACCGCAGCCACGGCGTTCATCGGCCGGCCTCCTCGAAGGGTCCGCGCACCACGACGATGGGCGCCTTCGCCGCGTCGGCCCCGCCGGCGAAGCGCACGGCCAGCTCCGCTGGGCCGGCCGGCAGCTTGCCGGGCAGCGGCAGGACCACGCGGTGCTTGCCGCGCTGCATGCTGGTCGGCACCTCGGCCACGATCTTCCCCGCCTGCCGCACCAGCACCGTCGCGGCCACGCTCTCGCCCTCCTTGACGCCGGCGAGGTGGACGGTCACGGGCAGGTACTTCGCATCCCCGGCAACCAGCCGCTCGAGCGGCTCGAAGGTCAGGAACGTGGGGCGCGTGTAGCGGCCGAGCGTCAGGTCGGCGAGGTAGAAGTCCACGGTGTCCAGGTGCTTGTAGTTGGATTCGGAGATGAACCACTGCACGCGGGCGATGTCCTTGGGGTTGCCCAGGTCCTCGATGGGCACGGTCACCTTCACCCACTCGCCTTTCCTGGCGGGCAGGTCGAGATGGTACTCGTTGCTCCGGTCGGGCATGCTGAGGATCAGGCCGAGGGTCGTGGCCGGGAGCTTGTCGCGGCTGGTCTCGGTGTAGAGCATGAAGCTGAACAGGTCGTAGCGGCTCCAGTCGAAGTGGGTCTTCGGCGCCAGGCCGGCGCGCGGCCAGCCGATGGGGTAGGCCGGCTCGCCGGTGGTGTGGTCAATCGGGATGTGGAGGTGGATGGCGCCGTCGCCCCGCTCGGTCTTGTGCTGCGGGTCGAAGCTGACCGTGCACTCGGCGGTGTACCAGGCCTGGGCGTCAACGAACTCGGGCAGGACGGTGGGCTCGACACCGTCGTCGGCCGCGGACAGCGCCGCGCCGCAGAGGAGGACCAGCATAGAGGTGCGCATCCACAGACCTCCGCGGGGTCGGCAGCCCCCCGGTAGGGGCGACCGGCAGGTCGCCCGTCCGCCTGCGCCGCGGTGTGCGGTGGCGCGGGCGACCTGCCGGTCGCCCCTACCACCGGAGGCGGCGGACGGTGGCCGGTTCACCCCGCCACCGCGTTCCCCTCCCCCATCCTGAGCCGCATCACCACCGCGTCGTCGAACGGGTCCTCGTAGTACGCCCGGCGGATGCCCACCACCACGAAGCCGCGGCCCTCGTACAGCCGCCTGGCGATGGTGTTGCGGCTGCGCACCTCGAGCACCACCTCAACGCAGCCCTCGGCGCGGGCGTGCGCCAGCATCGCGTCGAGGACCCGGCCGCCGAGGCCCGTGCCGCGGTGCGTGGGGAGCACGCCGAGCGTCGGGATGTAGGCCTGCCCGGCGGTGCAGGTGATGCTGCCGAACGCCACCACCCGGCCGGCCAGCCGCGCCAGGACCGGGTGCGACGCCGTCAGCCCGGACAGCTCCGAGGCATACTGCTCGCGGGTCCAGGTGCGGCCGAAGCAGGCCCGCTCGACCTCGAGGATGCCCTCGACATCGTCCGGCCCGGCGCGCTCGATGGAGAGGAGGCTGTCCTCAACCACGGCCCCCACCTCCGGCCCCCTCTCCTTGGCAAGGAGAGGGCTGGGGTGAGGTCACTC
>JACPDV010000721.1 GCA_016183835.1 Armatimonadota bacterium | reverse complement strand
TCGGCGGTAGTGGGCGTGACGCGAGAAAGACGACATGCTCGTCGTTCGCAACGTCACGGTTCGATACCCAAACGGTGTCGAGGCGTTGTCCCGGCTGAATCTGCACCTCAAGCGGGGTGAGTTCGTGTTCCTGGTGGGATCCACGGGCTCGGGGAAGAGCACGCTGTTGAAGCTCTTCTACCGCGAGGTGCAGCAGACCGAGGGCAGCGTCATCGTGGACGAACAAGACGTGAGCGGCCTGCCCCGGCGCGCGATCCCCCTGCTGCGCCGGAAGGTTGGCGTGGTCTTCCAGGATTTCCGCCTCCTCCCCTACAAGACCGCCCGGGAAAACGTCGCGTTCGCCCTGCGGGTGATCGGCGCGGAGCCGCGCAGCCTGCACATGCGGGTGGCGCGGGCGCTCAGCCGGGTGGGCCTCGACCATCGCGCCGATGCGCTGCCTGAGCAGCTCTCGGGCGGCGAGCAGCAGCGCGTGAGCATCGCCCGGGCGCTCGTCAACGAGCCGGCGGTGCTCCTGGCCGACGAGCCGACCGGCAACCTGGACCCCGATGTCAGCCTCGAGGTGATGGAGGTGATCGAGTCCGTGGCCGAGAGCGGCACCACGGTGGTGGTGGCCACCCACGACCGGGACATCGTCAACCACTTCCGCAAGCGGGTGGTGGAGCTGGTGGCCGGCCGCCTCGCGCGGGACCAGGTGGCGGGCGGGTACCGGGCGACAGACACCCTGCCCCTGGCCATCCCGGGGTTCGACGAGCTGACGCCGGTCCGGCCGGCGGGGGTGCCGTTTGCGGACACTTGAATTCCATTTTGGTGAGCTGTTCACCAATCTCCGGCGCAACGGTCTGCTGACCCTGGCGGCGGTGATGACGGTGATGTTCTCCCTCACGCTGTTCGGGCTCTACGTGCTGTTCAACCGCAATGTGCAGTGCGTGCTGGGCCAGCAGGCGCGGCAGGCGCAGATCAGCGCGTTCCTCAAGAGCGACCTGGACGAGCCGGGTCAGGCGCAGCTCCGCACCGCCATCGAGGCGCTCCCGGGCGTCAGGGCGGTGGAGTTCGTGTCCAGTGAGGCCGGCTTCGAGCGCCTGAGGAAATCGTTGAATTTGGAGGGGCTGGAGGAGTTTGAAGGAAAGAGCGAGCTGCCGGCGAAGTTCGAGGTTCAGCCGGACCGGCCGGAGGACAACGAGGCCCTTGCGGGGCAACTCAAGGGCCTGGCGGGTGTCGAAGATGTCCAGTACGGCGGCGCTATCGTCGCGACGTTGAACGGACTGGTGCGCGAGGCGCACCGGGTGGGAATCCTCGGCCTGGTGTTGTTCGGGATAGCCACTTGCGCGGTCATCAGCAACGCCATACGACTGACCATCTACGCCCGCCGGAGGGAGATCCGGATCATGCAGCTCGTCGGCGCGACCGACGGGTTCGTCCGGGTGCCGTTCCTTCTCGAAGGGCTGTTCCACGGTATTCTGGGGGCAGGCCTGGCCGTGGTGGTCAGCTCGGTGCTGTACGATCTCTTCAGCCGGGCCAGCGGGCAACTGAACCCGTGGCTGCGGCTGGTGAGCTTCGGCGAGCTGATGCCGCAGTTCGGCCTGGGGCTGGTCGCTCTGGGGATGGTGATCGGCGCGGGCAGCAGCCTGCTGTCGATGCACCGCTTCTTGCGTGAGGCCTAGCCGCAGGAAGGGAGCTTGGACTACATGGGTGTCTGGTCGAAACGGGTGGTGGGCCCGTGGCTGATCGTGCTGCTGCTCGCCCTCTCCGGCGGGCCGCTGGGCGCCAAGGGTGGCTCCGGCAAGGTGCAGACCGCTCGCGCCAGACTGCGGGCGACCCTGCGCGAGAAGCAGCGCGTGGAAGAGAAGCTGCACGAGACCAAGCAGCTTCAGCGCCATGCCCTCCATGACGTGCGGAGCAGCGAGGAGCGGCTCGAAACCGCCCAGACCGCGCTCCGCCGCACCGAAGTGAAGCTGGCCGCCACCGAGCGCCGGGTGAAGGTCACCCAGGACCGCATCGGTCAGGTGGACGCACAGCTCAAGCAGCACAACGCGGCGCTCTGGAAGCGACTCGAGGTGTTCTACAAGAAGGGCTCCGTGGGCTATGCCGAGGTGGTCCTCGGGGCCACGTCGTTCGAAGACTTCGTGGACCGGGCCATCCTCTTCAAGAGCGTCACGAAGCACGACCTGGAGCTCAAGCAGAACATCGAGGAGGCACGCAGCGAGCAGGTGGCTCTGAAGGCCGACCTCGTGCAGTCGTGGCGCGAGTACGCCGACCTGCGCTCGCAGTACGACGAGAAGACCCGCGAAATCAGCGTCGAGACCGGCCGCAAGAAGCTCGTCCTGGCCGATGTCCGCCGGGACCGGGCAGCGCAGGAAGAGGCGCTCGAGGAGATCAGCAACGCCCAGTCCGAGATCGAGCGGGTCCTGGGCCGGCTCCAGAACCCGGGCGGCGGCAGCGGTGGCGGCGGGCGTCTCTCCGGCGGCTTCAACAAGCCCTGCAGCGGGCGCTACACCTGCCGGTTCGGCTCCCGCATCCATCCCATCACCGGGCGGCGGAGCTTCCACGACGGGGTGGACATCGCCGACAGCTACGGCACCACCATCCACGCCGCGGCGGCGGGCACCGTGGTCCAGTCCGGCTGGCACTCCCGCGTCTACGGCAACGCCGTGATGATCGACCACGGCAACGGCTGGGCCACCTTCTACGGCCACTGCTCCCGCGTGCTGGTCAGCGAGGGGCAGCATGTCAGCCAGGGCCAGGCCATCGCCTCGATGGGCAGCACCGGCTGGTCCACGGGGTCGCACTGCCATTTCAGCGTCTACCGCAACGGCAGCGCGGTGAACCCGCTCTCGCTCCGCTGACATCTCGTAATAACCTCGTCCCGCGACGGCACTTCCGGACCGTTCCGGATGTCCCAACGGATATCCTGACGGCGGACGGGGCGGGATGAGACTCGGCTGGCTGGCGGTCTCGACATGGTGCGTGGCGGCGGCGGCACAGGAGCCGGCGGCGCCGGACATGGTGGCCGCCCAGCCCGATCACCAAGCCGCCGCCGTCCACGAGACGCCACCGCACGTCGCCGAGCCGCCCATCACCCGCCGGGTGGTGCTCTCCCATCGCGCCCAGCCACGCGTGCGCTTTGCCGCGCTGCCCGCCGAGCTTGTGGAGGGCGACGACGTGGCCCTGGGCTGGGAGGTGTCCGAGGGCGTCTACTCGGTCTCCATCGTCGGCGACTGGGCCGACGCCGCGCTGGGCGGCGAGCCGCGCGACCACGAGCAGCAGGTGCTCACCCCGGCGCGCGACAAGGCGCCCGGCGCGCTGCGCTGGCAGGTGCCCTGGCTCGACACCGTGGCGGTGCGCCTCAAGCTCAAGGGCTTCGCCCGGGATGCCAGCGTGGTGGGCGTGGCGGAGGCGACCTTGCCCTACCGGCCGCGCCCGCTCCGCGACCGGCGCGAGGACGGCGTCTACGTCTGGCTCACCGGCTCGCACGGGCAGCGCCTCTACCTCCAGGAGCGTGACAGGCTGGTCTGGAACGCCGTCTGCTCCGGCGCCGAGGGCGGGCGGCTCCTCCCGGCCTGGGCGCATCCCGAACGGCCGCACGACCACCTCGGCGTGTTCGACGTGCAGTGGAAGACCGAGGACCACTACAGCTCGCTCAACCCGCTCTGGCGGATGCGCTACTGCCTCTTCTTCCTCGCCGGCCACGCCATCCACGCCACCAGTCGCAACATGTACCGCTACCTCGGCGAGCCGGCCTCTCACGGCTGCGTCCGCCTCCACCTGGCCGAGGCGCGCTGGCTCTTCCCCCGCGTGCCCCGCGGCACACGGGTGGAGATCCTCTGAACCGGAGACCGGGACGTGGCAACCTTGCGCAGCGCACTCTTGCAGTGGGCCCGGTCGGCGGCGGTGGAGCCGCGATGAGCTCCGACGAGACCCTGGTCGCCGCCGCTCGCGACTTCGCCGTCGGCCGTCACAACCACAGTGGCTGCACCTACGAGGGGGAGTCCTACGAGACGCACCTCCAGATGGTGGTGGACAACGCCCTCGCCTGGCAGCACCTCCTGCCCGACGACGGGACGCGCGCGGTGGTAACGGCCGCCGCCTGGTGTCATGACGTGCTGGAGGACACCCCGACCAGCTACCACGACCTCTGCGAGGTGGTGGGCGAAGCGGTGGCGGACATTGTCTACGACGTGACCAACGAGCTGGGCAAAACCCGCGCCGAGCGCACGGCGCGGACCTACCCGAAGATCGCGGCGAACCGGCTGGCGGTGTTCCTCAAGCTCTGTGATCGCCTGGCGAACCAGCGGGTCTCGGTGGAGGTGAGGCACCGCATGGCGGAGGTCTACCGCGGCGAGTACCCCGGCTTCAAGCAGGCGCTCTACCGCCCGGAGCACGGTTTCGGCCCGCTGTGGGCGGAGCTGGACCGGTGGCACGCGTAGGGCGGGCTACTGCCCGCCGCCTGCCGTCGGCGGCGCCAGGCTGATCCCGACTTCCGCCCGGTCCCGCGTGTCGGCGCCGGCGATGGAGATTGCTGCGTCGGAGATGTAGTTCATCCGCGGCAGCGCGCGGGCCTCGTCGCGGGCATCGAGCACCCGGCGGATGGCGGCGGCAAGGGTATACCACTCGGGTTTCGGCTGCAGGATGAACTCACCGTTCGAGGTGACCAAAATGACGCGGCTGGGGGCCGTGCGCAGCTCGTGCACGTCGTGCCAGACGATCCGGCGCTGCCCGCCGAGGAGCTTGACGACGATCCCCGATTCGTCCAGCTCGATCCCCGTCATCTCCCGCCGCCAGCCGTTGACCAGCAACCGCGCCATCGCGAAGGCTGGCAAAAGGAACGGCCAGGCGAGCGGGATAAGGGCCAGTGGGAGGACGACGAGGAGGATCGGCGAGAGCAGGAGGGTGGCCAGGATCAGCGAGAGGTAGTGCTCGAACGGCGCGGTGGCCTGCAGTTTGCCACCCGGCGCGATGCCCAGGATCGCCGCGACGTTGCTCAGCGCGGCGGGCGGCTCTTCCTCCACCGGGCGGCCGGTGCGCGCGGCGATGCGTTCGGCCACAGCCCGCGCGCCGGCCACGTCGGAGCGCCACTCGATGGAACCGTGGCGGTGGCGCAGCACGAACGAGCCGGGATGGGCTTCGACGCGGTAGACCTGGTCCCAGGGGAGCCAGCCGGCCAGTCCGGGCCAGCAGCGGATCCCGCGCTCGCCAACGGTGACGCGGAGCTTGTCGAGGCCGAGCCAGCCGCACTTCTCCGATAGGGCGAGGACCAGGAACAGCGCGCCGGCGATGGCCAGGAGCGTCGAGCTATTTGAAAGTTCGAGGTGGAGTAGGCTGCCGCCGGCCCAGGCAAAGAACCAGAAGAGGCACC
>JACPDV010000720.1 GCA_016183835.1 Armatimonadota bacterium | reverse complement strand
GGCCTGGGCGGTCGGCACCAAGGACGCCGAGCCGGAGAAGGAGGGCGAGGACAAGTCCAAGCCCACGCCTCCCCCGGCGGACAACGGGCCGCGGGTCCGCATGGTGGTGGTGGCCGACGGCGACTTCCCCACCAACATGCTGGCCTTCTACGCCAACCTCGACCTGGCCGCGAACGCCGTGGAGTGGCTCACCGACAACAGCAAGGCGCTGGGCATCCGGGCCAAGAACCCGTTCGACTCCGCCAAGGAGCGGCGCATCACCATGGACGCGAGCAAGCGGCGGTGGGTCTTCCTGCTCACCTTCGTGCTCCCACTCGTGCTGGTCCTGGCGGCCGGTGTGGCGGTGCAGATCGCCCGCCGTTAGTCTACGAGGGTACCCGCCGTGAACCTGTGGAAGACTCTGGGTCTCCTGGTGGCTTTCGGTCTCCTTCTCGCCTACGTGCTGATGTTCGAGCGCGGCGAGAAGCCGGACCATGAGGCCGATCGCCAGGTGGTCGAGCTGCTCGGCCTCCGGGACGTGGACGACGTCGACGAGGTGGTCGTCACCGGCGCCAGCGGCTCCTTCACCTTGACCAAGGAAACGCCCGCCCCCGCGCCGGGCGAGAAGGCCAAGCCGACCTGGAAGATCAGCGCCCCCATCCAGGCCAAGGCCGACTCCACGGCCATCGAGAGCTACATCAAGACGCTGCTCACCGCCAAGGCCCAGAACTCCTACGGCGCCGACCAGGCCAAGGACATGCCCGACACCGAGACCGGCCTCGGCACCCCGAGCGGCTCGGTGACCCTCAAGGACCACCGCGGCAAGACCGCCACCCTCAACTTCGGCGGCCCCACCCAGGACGCCAACGGCTACTACGCGCGGCCGAAGGACGGCAAGGGGCTGCTCGTCTTCGCCAAGTACTACGTGGACGAGAACGTCAAGAACAAGAAGCTCGGCGACCTGCGCGACAAGACGCTGCTCTCGTTCCTCACGTCCGACGTCACGGCCGTGACCCTCGCGTACCCGAAGAAGACGGTGGCGCTGGTCAAGAAGGGCAACGACTGGTTCATCACGGGCGGGCCGAAGGAGCTGAAGGCCGACCGTACCGGAGTGGACAGCATTCTGACGGCGCTCTCGACCACGCGGGTGGACGAGTTCGTGGAGCAGCCGGCCGAGGCGGATCCGAAGCTGACCGGGCTGGCCGCGCCGCGGGTCCGGGTGACCATCGGGCTGGGCGCGAAGGGTGAGAACGGGCTGCTGATCGGCATGGCCAAGCCGGGCACGCCGCCGCCGCCCAGCTCCCCGGGCGCCCCGCCGCCGCCTCCGCAGGACAAGGTCTACGTTCAGCGCAAGGGCGACACCGAAGTCCTCCTCTGCGCCAACTCGCTCTACGACTCCTGCCTCAAGGAACCCGCCGACCTGCGCGACAAGACCGTGCTGGCGTTCAAGTCCGAGGACGTCACCCGTGTCGCCTACAGCCTCAACGCCACGCAGGTGGTGCTGGAGAAGGGCCAGCCGGCCAAGAAGGCCGGCGCCGGTGAAGCCACGCCGACATGGCAGCTCCGCCAGCCCTCCAACCTGCCGGCCGACAGCAAGGCTGTGGACAAGATCCTCTCCGAGATGGACCTGCTCCGCGCCACGGAGTTCATCGACACGCCGGGCAACCTGGCGCAGTACGGCCTGACCACGCCGCGCGGCAAGATCGAGCTGGCGGAGGCGGGCAAGCCTCTCCCGGCCGTGCTGCTCGGCAAGGCCACCGCGGACGGCGCCTCGATTTTCGTGATGCAGGCCGGCGGCGACACCGTGATGAAGGTCCGGGCCTCGTTCGAACACGACCTGCCGCTCAACCCCAATCGGCTCCGCAACCTGACGGTGGTCAGCTTCGACCGCACCAAGGTCAAGAAGATCAAGATCCAGCGCAAGGACGGCGGTTTGTGCGTGCTCGAGCCGCAGGGCGAGAAGTGGGAAGTCACGCAGCCGAGCAAGCAGGAGGCCGACGCCGCGCGGGTGAGTGCGCTGCTCACCTCGCTGGAGGACCTCCACGCCGACGAGTATGTGTCGGACGGCGCCTTCGACAAGACCTACGGGTTCGACAAGCCGGACGTCACGGTCACCGTCACTCTCAGCGACGGCACCGAGCCGGTGCTCTACGTGGCCCGCGACCCGAAGGGCGGGCTGGCAGTCTACCTGAAGCGCAAGGGCAGCGACCCGGTGTTCAAGAGCGACAGCGGGATGATCCTCACCGACGTGGACAAGAAGCCCGAGGACTTCAAGCCGATGGAGCAGCCGCCGATGGGGATGGACGGCATGCCGCCCGGGGGTATGCCGCCCGGCGACCTGCCTCCGCCGCCCGAATAGCAGTCGCTCGGCATGCGCGCCTGGTTCCGCCGCCGCCCGCGGCTCGACTCCAAGGGGGTGGAACTGCTGGCGGACGGCCGGCGGCTGGCCGAGGAAGGCCGCTTGGCCGACGCGCTGGACTGCTTCCGGCTCGCCGCCGAGCGCGCCCCGGACGATCCCGAGCCGTGTCTCCTGGCCGGCCGTGCACTGGTCGATCTCGGGTGCGTCGATGAGGCCATCGAGGCCTTCGGCCAAGCGGCCGCCCTGGCGCCCGCCGCCGCACAGCCGTGGCGCGAGAAGGGACTGGCGCTCGACCGGCTGGGCGCCCACCGCGAGGCGGAGCGGGCCTTCGCCGAGGCCATCGCCCGCGCCCCGGACGATCCCGACACGCATCGGCTGCGCGGGGCGGCCCTGCGGCACCTGAGCGAGCTGCCCGCGGCGGTGGACTGTCTGCGCCGCGCCGCCGAGCTGGCCCCCGACTCCGCCGACTCGTGGTACGATCTGGGTTTCACCCTGGCCGCGGCGGAGCAGCCGGGCGAGGGCGTCGAGGCTCTGGAGCGCTACCTGGCCACCGCGGCGCACGACCATCCGCGGCGCGAGGCCGCGGAGCGGCTGCTGAGCCTGCTCCACCGGCGCGCGGAGGGACGGGAGAAGACGAGCGAATGACCGCCGAAGCCGAACTGCTGGCCGGCATCGCCCGGCGCGCCGGGCAGATGCTGCTGGACTACTACGGCCGCGTCACCGCGCGGAGCAAGCCCGACGAGTCGCTGGTCAGCGACGCGGACCAGGTCACGGAGCGCTACATCCGCGAGGCGCTCCGCGCCGCCTTCCCGGGCGACCGGGTGCTGGGCGAGGAGTACGGCGACAGCGGTTCCGACGGCAACGGCCGGCAGTGGTTCATCGACCCACTCGACGGCACGACCAACTTCCTCCACCGCATCCCCTTCTGGTGCACCGCCATCGGCCTGCTGGAGGGCGGCGTGGCGCGGCTGGGTGTGATCTACCAGCCGCTGCTCGACGAGCTCTACCTGGGCGGGACCGGACTGGGCGCCTGGCGCAACGCCGACCGCCTCGGGCTGACGCCCAATCCGGAACCGTTCACCCGCAACGACCCGGTGGCGCTGCCCAGCCTGGTGACTGGCCCGAAGCTGCGCTTCGGCGCGCCGTACCGGGCCCGGATGCTGGGCAGCGCGCAGCTCCACTTCGCCCTGCTGGCGGCGGGCGGGCTGCGCGCCGGGCTGTGGCGTGAGTGCTACGGCTGGGACCTGGTGGCGGGGATCGCGATCTGCCAGGCGGCCGGCGCCCTGGTCACCATGTGCGCCGGCGAGGAGCCCGAGCTCGACCTGCTGTCCGACGGCCGGCTGCAGCCCTGGGCCGTGTGCGCCAGCGACCCGGGCACTCACCCGCGCCTGCTCGCGGCGGTCGAGGCCCTGGCGGGAGTGTGAGGTGAGACGCCTGCCCCGCGACGAGGTGCCGGCCGGTGCGTACGACATCCGCTTCCGCCTGGAGCGGAGCTACCGCGCGTACGGCTGGCCGTTCTTCGCTGTCGGGCTGCTAGGCTTTGCCATCGGGATGCTGACGGGCCACCCGTGGCTCTTCAT
The DNA here is from genome assembly GCA_016183835.1 of Armatimonadota bacterium. Taxonomy (GTDB): domain Bacteria; phylum Armatimonadota; class UBA10988; order UBA10988; family UBA10988; genus JACPDV01. The sequence continues at coordinate 2,330 of JACPDV010000720.1, read as the reverse complement.
CGCCGCCGGAGGGGCGGCTGCCGCGGGGCTGTGGATCTACTTCAAGGACCCGCGCGAGTACCTGATCGTCCAGCCGCGGCGGAGGCGGCTTCAGATCGTGCGGGTCTTCGGCAAGCAGACGCGGGTGCGCGGCGACTACGACCTGCGCGAGTTCGTCCGGCTCGAGACGGCGCGCTATCTGCTGCGGCCCAGGGGGTTGCGCTGCATGCTCCTCCTCTTCCGCGCCGACGGCAGCGTGGAGAAGGTGGACGACCGGGTGGACGACAAGGAGCTGTCCGGCCTCTGCTGCCAGGTGGCCGAGGCGGCGGGGCTGGAGTATGACGACAGGTGGCGGGTGGATCTGGAACCGCCGGCGCGGGTGGGCGATGCGGCGGCAGATAAGGTGGAGCTGACCGTCTGAGCCGGAGCCGTCAGCCGACCCGCCCGGCGAACGCCGCCACCACCAGCACCGTGAACGCCGCCGAGCAGGCCATCTCGGTCCAGCCGAGCCGGTTGACCGGCACCTCCACGCGTCCCGCCAGCCGCAGCCCGGCCACCGTCCGCACCGTCGCCAGGCCGAACGCCGCCAGCACCGCCCACGGCCACCAGCCGGCCGCCACCAGCGCCACGGCCGCCAGATCCGCGGCCAGCAGCGCCAGGACCGCGCCCCGCCGCGCCCGGTCGGCCGCTGCCTGGAACTCCTCGCTCTTCCCCGCCCGGCGGCACATGATCCAGGTCCGTACGTAGGGCAGGGTGGCGCCGTTGTAGAGGGCGAAGGGCAGCCACAGGTCGAGCGCGCCGCGGTCCACCCGGTCGGCCATCACGGCGTAGCCCACCGCCGCCGAGACCGGGAGGAGGAGCGCGCCGAGCAGCTCGTTGGCCACCGCCCGGCTGCGGCGGCTGGAGGCGAACGCCAGGCTGACCAGCAGCGCGGGCAGGATCGCGGTGAGCAGCCAGAGCCACTGCGCGCGATGCCAGCCGAGCACCAGGCCGAGCGCGCACGCCAGGGCGAGCCCCGCGTACCCGGCCAGCCAGACGCGGCTGGGCCGGTGGGCGCGGTTGCGTGCCAGTGTCTCGAGCGGCGCGCGGGCGGCGTAGGCGAAGAACACCATCACCACCACCACCAGCGCCGCCGGGTGCCACCGCTCAGGCGCAGCAAGACCGGCCAGGAGCGGGAGGAACAGCATACCCCAGGCCCCGTGCTCTTTCGGCAAGGGGAGCTTCAAGACCCTCTCCGGCCGCCCATTCAGGACCTTTCGATCCTAAATTGTCATGCAGGAGAACCCGCCGTCAACAGCCAGAATGGTGCCAGTGATGAAACCGCCGGCCCGGCGCGAGGCGAGGAGGAGGGTGGCGCCGATCAGCTCGTCGGGCTCGCCGAAGCGGTCCATCGGGGTGTGGCGCAGGATGCTCGCCACGCGCTCCTCGGTGAGGATCCGGCGGTTCTGCTCGGCGGGGAAGAAGCCGGGCGCCAGGGCGTTGACCCGGATCCCGTGCGGCGCCCACTCGCGCGCCAGGTTCTGCGTCAGGTTGTGCAGCCCGGCCTTCGAGACGGAGTAGGTGAAGACCCGCGACAGCGCGATCATGCCCGACATCGAGCCGAGGTTGATGATGGAGCCGGGGACCTGGTTGGCGATGAACCAGGCGCCGAAGACCTGGCAGGCGAGCATGGCGCTGGTCAGGTTGGTGCGGAGGATCTCGTCCCACTCGTCGACGGGGATGTCGAGGAACGGCGTGGCGCGGTTCATCCCGGCGCCGTTGACCAGGATGTCGACGCGGCCCCAGGTGTCCAGCGCGCACTGCAGCACGCCCTCGATCGCCTGCTTGTCCGCGGCCGCGGCGGCGTGGAAGACGGCCTCTCCGCCGGCCTTGGTGATCTGCTCCACCCGCTCGGCGCCGCGCTCGGCGTTGCGCCCGACCACCACCACCTTGGTGCCCGCGGCGGCCAGGCCCGAGGCCATGTGCCCGCACAACACGCCGGTCCCGCCGGTGACCACCGCCACCTGACCGTCCAGCCCGAACAGCTCGCGCACGTAGTCGCCCATGTTAGGACCGCTCCTCGGCCGGCATTGTAACCGCGCTCGCCGAGCGCGAACAGCCGCGTTGACACCCGCATCGCCCGCCGTCATAATGCGCCGCGTGAGCGACCCACACCCCGACGGGAACCACCGTCTCCGCCTCCGGCCGCTCGAGGCCATTCCCTTCGAGCACGACGGCGAGCGGCGCATCGCCTGGCGCGATCCGATGGGCATCAGCCCCACCGTCGAGGTGGCGCAGCCCGTCGCCGTGCTGATGTCGCTCTTCGACGGCAGCCGCACCGGCGACGAGGTGCGCGCCGCCTGGCTCGAGCT
>JACPDV010000723.1 GCA_016183835.1 Armatimonadota bacterium | reverse complement strand
GGCCCCAGCGGATGGACCACCAGGGGAACGTGTTGGGCAGGTACTGGCCGACGTCGTGGTGCAGATCGACCCGCGGCACGCCGGGGAAGTAGAGGTGCAGCCCGTTGACGCCGTGCACGAGCAGGGGGATGGCCGCGCCGGCCCACACCGTGGGCGTGCGGAGGAAGCGGTTGAGCGCGTGGCCCTCCTCGGCCGCCGCCGCCAGCTCCATCGGCAACTGCGTGAGGGGGAACGAGAACCGCTCGCGCTCGACCCACTGCCGGCGCAGCAGCACCGTCAGGCAGGCGCAGGCGTAGAAAACCAGCGCCGCGGCGATCCCCCACATGACCAGCGGCGCGCGCCAGGCATGCCAGGGGATGGCGCCGCCCGCGGAGCCCTCGTAGAACTGCTGTGACGCCGCCTCGCCCGCCGGCGCGCGGAACGGCGTGAGCCGCGGCGTCAGCAGGTCGTTCCAGTGGTTCTCCGCGGTGGCGTAGTAGCGCAGGCTGGTGGCCGCCGGGATGCAGTAGCGCCACAGCCCGGCCGCTGGGATGCCGCTGGCGATCGCGATCACGCACCACACCAAGCCCAGCTCCGCCGGGCGGAAGACCGAGCGCGGCGCGACGCGGTGAAGGAGTGGGTTGACCAGCCCCACCAGCACCAGCAGCGCCACCATCGCGCCGATCGGAAAGAGGTTGCCGGCGATGTAGGTGTTCTGCAGGTCGTAGTCGTTGTAGGGCGTGATCCAGGCGAAGACGCCGACACAGGCCAGGGCGATCACGACGGCTCGAACGGAGGCGCCGCGCGGCGGCTGGCTCATCCACCACTCCGGTGTGCGGGGCACACCGGAGTGGTGTTCGACAGCGCAGGCGCGGCGCCTTGCTGACTGACGGCCAGGCTAGTTGATTGTGAAGGTCGTCGAGCCGGTGCCCGACGCGTAGGCCGTCAGCGAGGCAGTGGCGTCCACCTTCGCCGTACCCTTGCCGTCGCGCTTGGCGTTCAGCTTGCGCGAGAACACCACGGTGCCGGCGCTGCCCGTACTGCCGTCGGCCGACCAGGTCTTCCCGTTCGGGCTGGTGAGCACCAAGTGCGCCGCGGCGCCGCTGAGCGAGATACCGTTGGCGTCGGTCACTTTCACGGTCATCTTCGCGGTCTCGCCGCTGCTGTAGGCGGGCTTGTCGGTCGCGACCGTCACCACCAGGCTCCCGCTGTCTGGCGGCGGTGGTGGCGGCGGCGGCGGCGGCGGCGGCGGCGGGGCGTCGCCCAGGGCGGCCATGCAGTTGACGAGCCCGTAGCCGAACCAGGTGTCACGCCCGCTGGTGCCCAAATCGTCGGCCGTGGCATCCAGCAGATCGCGGATGCCGCTCTTGCCCGCGGCGATGCAGAGCGCCACCGCGCCGGCCACGTGCGGCGTGGCCATCGACGTGCCGCTGTAGCTCGCGTACCCGCCGCCCGGCACCGTGGACTTGATCGACACGCCCGGCGCCGCCAGCTCCACGTCCGGCCCCGTGCTGGAGAAGTACGCGCGCTTGTCGCTCGAATCCGTGGCCGCCACGGCGATGGCCGAGGCGTACCGCGCGGGATAGATGACGTTGTCGCCGGTGCCCGACGCGTAGGCCGTCAGCGAGGCAGTGGCGTCCAGATCGCCGGAGCTGCCGTAGCTGTTGTTGGTGACCTGCATCCCGTTGTCGACACACCATTGCAGCGCGGCGACCACCGCCGAATACGAGCCGCTGCCCGAGGCACTCAAGACCTTCAACGCATACAGCTTCGCCTCGGGGGCCACCCCCACCACGCCGCTCGCGTTCTGCAGCGCGGCGATGGTGCCCGAGACGTGCGTGCCGTGGTTGTTGTCGTCGTAGGGATCCGAGTCGTTGTTGACGAAGTCCTTGCCGCCCGCGTAGTTGGCTTTCAGGTCCGGGTGGTTGTAGTCGATGCCGGTGTCGATCACCGCCACCTTCACGTCCTTGCCCGTGTAGCCGGCGGCGTGCGCGTCGCCGCCGCCGATGCGTTTCACGCCCCAGGTATTGTCCAGCTCGGCGTCCACGGCCTGCACGCCGATGTCGGGCTCCACCGCCACCACGCGCGGGTTCTTGGCCAGCGCCGCAGCCGCGGTCGCGGAAAGGTCCGCGGCGATGGCCGGCACCAGGTGGTAGGTGTAGCGGATGGACCCGCCCTGGCCCCGGACGAGCGCCTCCTCCGCGGCGCCGGGCAACGCCGCGAAGCGCACGAAATAGCCTGCCGGGCCCGCCGGGGCAGCCGCGCGGGAGCCATCCCCGGCCGGCTCTGCCCCGCCGCCCCGCCCGCCCCCGCAGGCGCTCATTGCCAACAAGAGACAGGTCACGCCGGCCAGCCGCCAGTATCGGAAGCGCATGGCTTTCTCCTCATGTACCTCGAACGCGAACGCAAGCCCCGGCGCGCACCCGTCGGACCATCATCCCCTGGACATTATGTACCACATATACCACCATCGCACCCATCGACACACCATCGCGCGCGCCGGGCCGCGGAAATCGGCCCGATCACCAACCGCCGCTCAGCCGGTCGGTCAACCGTCCTTACGGCTGAACAACACGAGCGCGGTGCCGTCGGGCAGCGTCACCGCGCCGGCCTCGACCCACTCGGGCCGCGAGCGCAACCGGCCCGTCAGCCCGGCCAGTCGCGGCGCGTCCTGCACGATCACCAGCGTGTCGAGCGCCAGCTCCTCGTCGGGGAGGTCGTACTCCCACCGGTTGTGGGACCGCGCGTCGAACCAGGGCCGCGGCGGCCACCGTCCCGGATCGGCGAGCGCCTCCGCGCGCTCGAGGTGGTAGAACAGCCCGAGCGGCGAGAGGAACTGGTTCTGCGGCTTGGCCACGGCCAGACGGACCGGTCGCCGGGCTGCCCTTTCCGCCTCGCGTAGCGCCATCGCCGCCATCTGCTCGGCCGCGGGCGCCCACGGCTCGGCCGTGCGCGGGTTCGCCTTCGCCATGACGAGACCGCGCGGCCAGAGGCGATACTGGTACGGCTCCGAGGCCGCCGGCGCCCACATCGCCGCCCAGCCCTGCCAGAGCATCAGCAGCGCCAGGACCGCGTAGCCCGGCTTCCGCCACCGTTGCGCGTCGAGCCAGGCGCAGGCGTAGAGCGCGGCGGGGATCGTCAGCGGCGTGGTGAAGCGCCAGGTCTTGTTGTAGATCGCCGTGAGCAGCGCGTAGCCGCCGACGAGGAAGACCAGCAGCACCCGCTGCCGCTCGTCGTGCCCGCGCCGGCATTGGCTCGCGAATCCGACGACGAACAGCAGCCACACCACGGGGAAGAGGTTCTCGGTGCAGAGGTTGCCGAGGTAGAAGGTGAGTCCGGCGAAGGACCACAGCGGCGGCGGGAAGATCACGTCGGTGGTGGCGCTCCACAGCGCCTTCGGGCCGGCGGCAGCGAGGTTGGCGACCCACCAGGGCGCCGCGATCACGGCGGACAGGAGCAACGCGCGGAGCAGCGCGGCCCGTGCAGCCGCCGTCTGCTCTGCCGAGGCCCGGTCCGGCACACCATCACCTCCCCCTGCGAAGCGGGGGGAGGCGGGAGGGGGGCTCTCCGGTGAGGGCGGGCCCGGCGCGGAACCCCCACCCCAGCCCTCCCCCGCTGCGCAGGGGAGGGAGTGGCCAGACTGCAGCTCCGCCGCTGCGCAGGGGAGGGAGTGGCCAGCCGGCGATTCACCCGCAGCGCAGGGGAGGGAGCGGCCTTCCGGCACTTGGTGCGGCTCGCATCGGGCCCGCAGGCATCTCCACGCCAGCCAGCCGAGCGGCGCGAGGCCGTAGACCACGAAGCTGGTCTTGCACACCATCCCCAGCCCGCACAGCGCGCCGGCGCCCGCGATCCACCCGCCGTGCCGCCCGCCGTCGCTCTCGACACACGCCACCAGGAGCCAGGCCACGAGCGCGAAGACCCCGGAATCGAGGCTGAGCTGCTCGGTCTGGAAGAGGAGCACCGAGCCACTCCCCGCCACCACCGCGGCGGCCAACCCGACCCGCTCGCACCACAGCCGCGCGCCCAGCCGGTAGACTGCCGCCAGGCCGAGCAGGTACATCGTCACGCCGGCCAGCGCGCAAGCGTCCGAGCTCGGGCCGAGGATCCACTGGAACGGCACGCTGAGCACGTACATCAGCGGCGGGTAGGGGTAGTTGCGGTGGAGCTGGAGGCAGTCGAGCAGCGAGCCTGGCGTGGGCGGGGTGAGCGCCTGGTGGAAGAGCAGCGCGTTGCGGAGCTGCGTGGCGGAATCGACCTGCGGTGCGCCGGCTTGGTCGACGCGGAGCCAGAGGAGGAGGTTGACGGCCTGGGCGGCGAGGAGCCCGGTCAGTGCCCAGGTGCAGGGCGAGACCGGCCGCCGGTTCACGGGAACTGCATCCGCGGCTTGACCGGCCGGGCGGTGCGCGCGGACTCGTAGAGCGCCAGCCCGAGACCGATGGCGCGGATCCCCTCCCACCCGCTGCAGTAGGGCTGAGCGCCGTGGCGGATCACCTGCACGGCGTCGGCCACCACTCCTTTGGGCGGGTCGGGCAGCTCGAGCGCCGGCTCATACGGCCCTTCGGCCGCGGCCCGGGTGGCACCGGTCTGCGGGTCCCAGGCCTCGGTCTTGCCCTCCGGCGGGATGAACTCCCAGCGCGTGAGCTGCTCCAGCCCCACCGCCGCCACGCCGTGCGTGCCGTAGACCTCCACCCCGTCCCACGGCTTGCCGCGGAAGCAGGTCGAGGTGTGGATCAGCCCCTCGGCGCCGTTGGCGAAACGGAGCACGGCGTTGGTCATGTCCTCGGTCTCGCAGTTGACGTGGGCGTGGACGCTGCTGTGGGCATAGACCTCGTCCACATCGCCCATCACGTACTGCAGCACGTCGAGGAAGTGGACGGCCTGGTTCATCACCGACCCGCCACCGTCGAGCGCCCAGGTGCCGTGCCAGCCCTCGTAGTAGTCCTCGCCGCGCCACCACTTGAGAACGGCCTCGCCATAGAGCAGCTTGCCGAGCGCGCCCTGTTGCGCGGCGGCGCGCATCTTCTGCACGCCCTCGGTGTAGCGCATCTGGTAGTCGACCATCAGCTTCACGCCGCACTCCTCGCAGGTGCGGCAGAACTCGACGGCCTTGTCGACGGTGATGTCGATGGGCTTGGTGCTGATCACGTGCTTGCCGGCGCGGGCGGCGGCCATGCCCATGTCCGCGTGTCTGCCGCTCTCGGTCATGACGTAGATCAGCTCGAGGTCGTCGCTGTGGGCGAGGAGGTCGTCGAAGCTGTCGTGGGTCCGGCAGCCGAACTTCTGCGCGGCGCGGTCGCGGCGATCGGCCTTCAGGTCGGCCACGGCGACGAGCTCGGCGCCGGGGGTATCGGCCACGAGCTGGGCGCGGCTCATGCCCATCCCGAGCCCGACCAGACCGATGCGCAGGTTGTCCATGAGGGCGTCTCCGGCGGACGCGGCGGATTGTACGCTTGGGGTTTGGGGGCGTCAAGGCAGGCATCCGGGTGTTCCGTTGCCGGCCTTCCCGCACCACACTGACGCCCTGTGCGGTGCTGGATCCAGGGGTCGGGAGGTGGCGTGATGGCGCTTCGTCGAGGCCTGTTGCTGTTGGTTGGCGCTGTCGAGGTGTGGCTGGTAGTGGGCTGCGGCTCGTCCGACTCCAACGGCAATCCCAACGGCCTGAGCGGGACCCTGGACTTGGCCACGTTTACGATCCCCGCGGGTGAGACGCGCGAGGCGACCGCCGACCTGACCGTGCGCACCACGGGCGATCTCACGGTGGACGGCACGCTGCTCATTGACGCCGGCGTATCCGTGGTGCTCCTGGCCGAGGGAGCACTGACGGTCCGCGGCCAGATCAAGCCCGCGCCGGGCGCCGCTCGAGCCGCCATTGACACCCGCCAGGCGGCCCCCAACAACGACCTGGTCCTCAGCGGCAAGAGCATCGACCTGATCAACACGGGGGGCGTGCAGGCCGACGCTGGCGGGTCGGTCTACCTTGTGGGCGCCGACGAGATCAAGATCAGCGGCAGCATGACGGGCGGCGACGGCGCCGACGGGGTCGCGGGCCGACGCGCCGGACAGACCGGAGGGTCGGTGCAGATCGGCACGGAGTCGGCCATCACCAAGGCGACGGCCAAGGGTGCGCAGGCACCCACTGCGCCGGCGCAGGTGAAGGTGAGCGGCACCCTCCAAGGCGGCAACGGCGGGAACGGTCTGGACAACACGGTCGGCACGGTGATCGGGACCGAGCTCGCGGTCACCGGCGGCGACGGCGGCTGGGGCGGCAATGTCGAGGTCGTCGCCACGACCAGGATCGACCTGACCGGCGGCACGCTCCGGGGCGGGAACGGCGGCGCTGGGGGCGACGCGGGCGGCGGGGCAAACGGCCCCGTGCTGCACGCCGCCAGCGGCACCAAAGCGGGCGAGAAGGGGCAGGACATGTCGGCGCTGTCCGGCCACGGCGGCGATGGTGGCAATGTGGCGTTGGAGGCGCCCACCAAAGTGAACCTGGCCGCCGCCGGTGGCGGGAACGGCGGTGATGCCGGTTCGGTGGCGGTCGCGTCCGGCAACGGGGGACCCGGCGGCGACGGCGGCGACACCAGCATCGGCACCGGGTGGCGCGGCGGGCGCGGCTTGCCGATCATCGTTTTCGCCACAGAGCCGAAGAGCCCCGAGGTGTGGGTCTCCGGCGGCGGCAACGGCGGCGACAGCGCCGACGCCCAGCGCAAGGGCGGCAAGGGCGGCACGCTGGTCCTGCCCGCCTCGGCCCCAACCGATTTCGCCAAGTTCGTGGTCACCGACTACGGGAATGGCGGAGACGGCTTCTATGGCTGCACCGGCGGCGCCTCGGCGGCCACCGACGGCGGCGACGTCGGCACGGCCCAGAACCTGCCCGCGCGGACGGCCGCACGCCTTGGCAACCAGCAGACGCGGCCCACGCTGACCGATTCGTTCAACGGCGGCTGCGGCGGGGACGGCCGGCCGGCCGGGAAGAAGGGCTTGACGGGTCCGGACGACAGTGGCAACGTGCTCGGCGTGGACGGCCTCGACGGCGCAGACTGCGGCGCCGGCAACGTGCCCCGCAAGGTGGACGCCGTGCAGCTCAAGAAGGACTTCACCGGCAGCGACGGCACGGTCTGGAAGGCCGGCACGATCATCAAGCTCAGCCGGATCACGGGTGGCATCGTGGAGCGCGGACCCAGTTGCACGATCGCAGCCAACGTTGAGGCCCGCCACCTCCACGCCAACGATGTCGACAAGGGCGTGGTCATCGACGGCAAGTCGACCATCAAGGAGACCCAGGGTGACCACGACAGTTGCGGCTATGGGCTGATCGTGCAGGTCTGCGTGCCCTGAGGGTGGTGTCCGGCAGGTGCCTGTCTGCGGCTCCCGAACGGCGCGGGTCGAAGGGAGGCCGTGCCCCATGACCTCGCGCGAACGCGTCCGCGCCGTGCTCGCCGGCGAGACGCCCGACCGCGTCCCCATCTGCGACTCCTACTGGCAGTCCACCCTCGACCGCTGGCGCGGCGAAGGCATGCCGGCGGGCGTCTCGCCCGAGGAGCACTTCGGCCTGGAGTGGTTCAAGCTCGGCGGCGACTACACGCTGCAGCTCCCCGGCCGCGTGCTCGAAGAGACCGAGCGTTACCGCGTGCTGGTGGACGGCAACGGCGTGACGCAACGGCACCTCCTCACGCCCGACGGCTGGACGCCGCACTGGGAGGGGTTCACGCTCGACTCGCCGGCCGCCTTCGACCGGCTGCGCGAGGCGTTCGACTACCGCGAGAGCCGCCTCCTTGACGACGTCGAGGCGCGCTGTGCCTACGCCCGCGAGCGCGAGCTGCCGGTCTTCTTCGCGGCCCACGCCTGCTTCCACGGCACCTGGGCGCGCACCGGGCAGGAGAACCTGTACGGCTGGATGGTCGAGCAGCCGGACTTCGTGCACCGCCTGTTCGAGGCGCACACCGAGCTGATTATTGGGCTCTACGAGGGGCTGAAGCGGCGCGGCGCGGCGTTCGACGCGGCGTTTTTGGCGGACGATCTGGGCTCCACGCGCAGCCCGCTGATCTCGCCGCGGATGTACCGCGAGCTGGTCAAGCCGCATCACCGCCGGCTGTTCCAGCACTTCCGCGACGATGGCGTGCCGCCGATCCTGCACTCCGACGGCAACGTGGCGCCGCTGATCCCGGATTTCCTCGACGCCGGCGTGCGCGGGCTGCACCCGCTCGAGGCGAAGGCCGGTCTCCACGTCGCGGATCTGCGGCGGGAGTACGGCGACCGGCTGGTGCTGTTCGGCAACATCGACGTGCGTGCGCTGGCCGGCAGCCCGGAGGATGTGGTGCGCGAGGTGACGACGAAGCTGGCGGCGGCAAGGGGCGGCGGGTATCTCTATCACAGCGACCATTCGGTCCCAGCCGATGTGCCGCTGCGGAACTACGAGTTGGCGCTGGCCACGGCGCGGGAGCAGGGGGTGGAGCTGCGGCCGTAGGAAATAGTATGGTGTCCCCGGAAAAAGCGGAGGAGGAGTTGGCGCCGGCGAATCGGAATGATGTTCCGGGGTTCGGGCCGGTTCAGGGGCAAGGCCATGACTTACCGCTGGATCTTCGTGACGCTGATCGCTTGCACTGCCGGTGCCGCCGAGACCTTCAGCGTCGCGGCCGGCGTGGAGCAGTATGACGACCCGGCCATCTCGGGGTTGCACTACGCGGTCAGCGACGCCACGGCGCTGGCTGATGCGTTCCGCCGCGCGGGCGTTCCGGCGGCCAACGTCCGCCTGCTGACCAGCGGCGCCCGCAACCGCCTCGACCTGCCCACCAAGTTCGGGCTCCTGCGCGCGTTGCAGAGCGTGCGCGAGAAGGCCCGCGCGGGCGACGTGGTGGTCTTCTTCTACGCCGGTCATGGGATGCAGACCGCCGGCACGCCGTACCTGCTGGCCATGGACACGTTTCGCGAGCGGCTCGAAGGCACCGGCCTGGCGCTCGAAGACATCACGCAGACGCTCTGCACCGGCGAGGCGAAGCAGGTGCTGATCCTGTTCGACGCCTGCCGCAACGACCCGAACGCCGGCCGCGCCGAGGGGGACGCGCACCTGGACGATGGCTTCGCGCGCGGCCTGCGGCCCGTCCTGGTGCGTGGCGAGCCCGCACCCGCCAACCCGGTGGTGCTGCTCGCCTGCGACGTGGGACAGCGCGCGTGGGAGATGCCCGACGAGCGGCACGGCGTGTTCACCCACTACGTGCTCGAAGCCCTCGGCGGCGCGGCGGCCGGCGCCGGGCAGCCGGTGAGCGTGCAGAGCCTGGCCGGCTATGTGCAGAAGGAAGTCGGCGCCTGGGCCGCGCGAGCCAACCGCGCGCAGACGCCGCGGCTCGAGAACCCGGAGAAGCTGGAGTTCCCGCTGCTGCTCCCCGCCGCAGCCGCCACACCGGCGACGGGTCAACCGGCGGCGCCGCGGGCCGCCGGGAAGTGCGTGGAGATCAACAACGGCGTAGCGATCGAGCGGCTGGTGGCGGATCCGGCGACCGCCACCGTTTGGGTTCATTGCCAACCGGCGGACCTGTCCACCGTGCAGGCCCGAGCGCTCGACGAGTGGGTGCGGGCGGGGCACCGGGTGGTGGTGGAGAACCAGCTCGCGGAGAGCTACGGGTTCAGGCTGGAGCGGGCCGTCCTGTCGCTCACTGCCGAATCGGTAAGTCTCGCCGCCCTCAAGCCGGGGTCTCATCCCGTGCTGGACGGCGTGCGGCAAGTGAGCCTGAAGCCGCTGAGCATGATGACCGTGCAGTCGCCGTCCGCGGCGACCGGTCACCCGGACGGTGTGCCGCTGCTCGTGGATTCGTCCAACTGGGCCTCTTCGCCGCTCTGCCTGGCGCGGTGGGGCCGAGGGGAGGTGCTGTTCCGCACGACCGCACCGTTCAGCGACGGCTACGACGCCGGGCCGCTGCAGCGCAACCTGGCGGACTACCTGACCCGCCCGCCGACCCCGCCGCTCATGCCGCCGCCGTTGGACGCCCCGGCGCGGAGTGAGGTGGCCAACATCGTCAGCTCGAACGCGGTGGAGGCGTACGCGGCCGACCCGGCCTACGTCACGCTCGTGATCTGGGCGCCCGCCGGGCGGTTCACCTCCGGGCAGCGGGATGCGCTCACCGCCTGGGTCAAGCAGGGCGGGCGGGTGGTGCTGCGGGACGAGGCGGCAGCCTGGTTCGGATTCCAGGTCAGGGACTATCCCTTCGGAGCCGAGGAGTTCGTCGCGCCCGACCCGGACGGCCATCCGCTGGTGCGCTCAGTCCAGCGGGTCGTGGCCGGCAACGAGCTGTCCTGGCCTGGCATCATGGGCGGCGGCAACGCCGTGTCCTACAAAGTGGTCGCTAGCCCCCCCGGCTGTCGGGGCCTCCTCTGCGACAAGGCCACGGGCAAGTCGTTCTTCCTCGCCGTCGCTCCGTTCGGCCAGGGCGAAGCCGTGTTCCGGACCTGGTCCTGCAGACTCCTCAAGGACGCCTACGACAAGCAGCAGCTCACGCAGAACATGGACGACTACTGGAAGACGCCGGTGCCCGCGCCGTAGCCGCAGGATCTGCCGTCCACTTTTCGGTGGAACGGCCCGCCGCCGGCGTGGTACCGTGGCCGCATGAGCGCTCAACCCTGTGACCTGCCCGCCCGCCCGGAGATGCTCCGCGCCGTGCTCGACCGCGACGGCTCGTGCGATGGGCTGTTCTACTTCGCGGTCACCACCACCGGCATCTTCTGCCGGCCCTCGTGCCCGTCGCGCCGCCCGCGGCCGGAGCACATGGAGTTCTATCCCACGCCGGGCGAGGCGCTGTTCGCCGGCTTCAGGCCCTGCGCCCGCTGCCGGCCGCTCGACCCGCAGACCGGTGCGCCGGACTGGGCCCGCGGCCTGATCGAGCGCGTCGAGGCCGACCCCACCCGCCGCGTCACCGACGGCGACCTCCGCCGCGACGGGATCGACCCCACCGCTGCCCGGCGCTACTTCAAGCGCGAGTTCGGCATGACGTTTCAGGCCTACACCCGCGCCCGGCGGCTGGGCTCCGCGTTCGCCGCCATCAAAGCCGGCGGCAGCCTCGATGACGCGTCGCTCGACCACGACTGGGAGTCGCCTTCCGGCTTCCGCGAGGCGTTCAGGAAGGCGGTCGGCGCCCCGCCCGGCGCGGCGCGCTCCGCCGAGTGCATCCGCCTGGCCTGGATCGACACGCCGCTGGGGCCCATGGCCGCCGGCGCGACGGAGAAGGCGCTCTGCCTGCTCGAGTTCACCGATCGGCGCATGCTCGAGGCGCAGCTCGACGACCTCAGGCGCCGCTTCGGCCTGCCGCTCCTGCCCGCCGAGAGCCCGCTCCTCGCCGACCTGCGCGGGCAGTTGGCGGAGTACTTCGCCAGCCGCCGGAGGCAGTTCGACGTGCCCCTGACCTGCCCGGGCACCGAGTTCCAGATGCGCGTGTGGGCGGCTCTGCAGCGCATACCGTACGGCGAGACCTGGAGCTATGCCGAGCTGGCGCGCGCGGTCGGCCGGCCCACGGCGGTGCGAGCGGTGGGGAATGCCAACGGGCTGAACCGGATCGCCATCCTGATCCCCTGCCACCGGGTGATCCAAGCCGACGGCGGGCTGGGCGGCTACGGCGGCGGGCTGTGGCGCAAGCTGCGGCTGTTGGAGACGGAGGGTGCGGCCTGACCGCGGATCCGTAGCCGCAGGAACCGCACAGGACGCAGGGGAGGGCAGAGAGGGGGGTGACCGGTAGGGTCCGCTCTTGCGGACGCGTCCGGCCGGCCGCCGCCATCCGGACAATGGCACCTCGGTGCACCACAACGGGTCCCACAAGCAACCGCACGGAGTGATTCGCCCATGAAGGACATGCCGCCGCCGCTCGCGACCGAGCTGGTGCAGGAGTTCGTCGCCTGCTCCCACGGCGACCTCGACCGCGTGAAGGCGCTCCTGGCCCAGGAGCCGCGGCTGCTGAATGCAGCCTGGGACTGGGGCGGGGGAGACTTCGAGACCGGGCTGGGGGCGGCGTCGCACTGCGGCGAGCGGGCGATCGCGGAGTACCTCTTGGCCCACGGCGCGCCGATGACGATCTTCGCGGCGGTGATGCTGGGGAGGCTGGCGCTGGCGCGAGCGATCCTGGCGGATCATCCGGAGGCGAAGGACGCGCCGGGCCCGCACGGGATCCCGCTGCTGGTGCACGCGCAGATGGGCGGCGAGGCGGCGGCGGGGGTGGTGGAGTATCTCGAGGGGCTGGGGTGAGTGCTCCGGGCGGTTGATGTGCTTTGCGCCGTGGCAGGCGGGTATAATGGCCGGCGGAGCAGAGGATGCACACGCGGCACGTGCGGGGCACGGTGAACGACGGAGGGGAGTTGGTCCTCACGAACCCGACTGCCCTGCCGCCTGGCGAGGTGGACGTGATCTTGTTGTACCGAGAGCCGGAGGGGCGGCTTAGGCGGCGGAGCAAGAAGGGCAAGCACCCGGCCTTCGGTATCTGGGCCGACCGACCCGAGGCGGCAGACCCGGCGGGATTCGCGGCGCGGCTGCGCCAGGACCTCGAGAACCGGAGCGACCGGCGTGTCTGAGACGCGGTGGCTGCTGGACACGTCGGTGCTGGTGGACTTGTTGCGCGGCCACGCGCCTGCCAAGGACTGGGTTGATGCCCTGCCCGCGGAAGTGCGGTTCGTCTCGGTGGTCACCGTGGCGGAGCTGCTCGCGGGGTGCCGCAACCGCCGTGAGCAGCGGGCGGTGGACCACGAGTTGAGCGGCTACGTCGTGACTTGGCTGGATGAGCCGGTCTCCCGGCGAGCCGTGGAGCTGTATCGACGGCACCACCTGAGCGCCGGCGTGGGCTTCTTCGACTGTCTGATCGGGGCGACGTCGGTCGAGACCGGGATGACGTTGGCGACGCTGAACCTACGGCACTTCGAGCCGCTCGAGGGCGTGCGCTCGGTGAGGCCGTACTGACTTGCCGGCGGGCGGCTGGACCGTCGAGCAGGTGTTGGATGAGTACGACCACCTGAGCCTGGAGGACGTGAGGGCCTGCCTCGGCTACGCGCGAGACGTGCTGGCGTCGGAGCGGGTGTACCCCGCTCCGGCGGCGGGCTGAGTCGGTCGTGCTGGTCCTGGCGAATGAGACCGCGTCCGCCACGGTCATTCGGCGCCTTCGGGACCTGGCGCACGACGTGCTGTCCGCGCATTAGTCGCCGCCAGCGCGGCGTTCGCGTCGGCTTGCAGCCGGCCGCCGAACCTCATCCATACGGTGCGCCGCCCTGCACGGCGGCGCAGACCGGCAGCTCGTACGACGGCACGGGCGGCTGCGGCACGGACGGCGGA
>JACPDV010000156.1 GCA_016183835.1 Armatimonadota bacterium | reverse complement strand
GCGCCTCCGCTACGGCCTGGGCACGCACTTGCGCCGCTTCCGCTTCGGCCTTGGCGCGCGCTTGCGCATCGTTCGCGCGTCTGGCGCCCTCGATGACAGCCCACTCGGCTCGCGGCATCAAGGCCGTCGCGAGACCCCACAGCCGCACCGTGTTGCCCCAACCCCCGCTGGCCAGCACCCGCCCGTCCGGGCTCACCGCCAGGGCAAATACGGTGCCTGTGTGCCCCGTCAGCGTCGCCAACTCTCGGCCCTCGGGCAGCGACCACAGCCGCACCGTATGGTCATCGCTCCCGGTGGCCAGCACCCGCCCGTCCGGGCTCACCGACAGGGCCTGCACCCAGCCACAGTGCCCTGTCAGCGTCGCCAACTCCCGGCCGTCGGGCAGCGACCAGAGCCGCACCGTATTGTCTCCGCTCCCGCTGGCAAGCACCCGCCCGTCCGGGCTCAACGCCAGGGCATACACCCAGCCGCTGTGCCCCTGCAACGTCGCCAACTCCCGGCCCTCGGGCAGCGACCATAGCCGCACCGTGCGGTCATCACTCCCGCTGGCCAGCACCCTCCCGTCCGAGCTCACGGCAAGGGCACGCACGAAGCTCGTGTGCCCCGAGAGCGTGGCGAGTTCGATCGGCGGCACCAAGCGCTCCCGCGCCGCGGAGATCGCCTCGCGCGCACTCGCCACGGTCCGTACGCAGTCCCCGTAGCCATCGAGCGCCAGCGCCGCCTCAACCTCGCAGAGGGCGGCCCGCACCACGGTCTCCTCGTCAGCGACCGTGAACAACAGGCCGTCGAGTTCGGCAGGCAGGTCGCGCGCCGCTTGTCGCGCCTCGTCCAGCACGGCGTCGAGAGTGGCACCCAGCCCGGCGAAGTCGGGGTCGGCCGCGGCCTCATACCAGCACTGGGGGGACGCGGCGATGGCGCGGCGCAGCAGGTCAGGCGCCTCGGGTGCGCCGGCCAGCGCCGCGTAACGGGCGTGGTCGAGCAGCGTCGCCACGTCGGCGGGCGCGTGCTCGGCCGCCTCGGCCGCCGCCGTCAACGCAAGCGCGAGCTCGCCCGCTTCGCGCCGGGCGAGCGCCAGGTGACGCGAGGCGTAGGCCGCGTACAACGGTGCGCGAGTCAAGCTGCGCAGCACCGCCGTGTCGAAATGCTCCGCCGCCCGAGCGGGATCGTGGCGATGGACGAGGTATACCCAGCCGAGGTTGAACTGCGCCTCGAAGTCCTGGGCGTTGAGCTGGATCGCCTGGGTCAGAAGGTCGAGCGCCTCATCGAGCAGCCGCGTGCGCCGGTCGCCGGACAGCTTCAGAGCGTCCTCAAGGTTGGCCCGCGCCTGGCGTGAGAACTCCGCGGCTTGGGTGGTGCGCGGATTGGCGGCGATCCGCACAAGCTCGTCCAGCACACCGCGAATCTGGCCCAGCAGCTCCCGGTGCGCGAGCAGCTCCGCGGCCAGGGCGTGGAAGCCGCTGTCGATGGCCGCGCAGATCTGCTGCTGGCCCTCGGCCAGGTCGGCGAAGCCCTCGCGAACGTCGCCGGCAAGGCCGGCCAGGCCCTCGCCGATGGCGGCCAGTTGGCCACTCAGGTGGCTGATCCCATGGGCGACGACCCCGGTGGAGGCCGCCGTCGCCGCGAGGTTGAGCTGGAACCCGGCGCGCAGCACGTCGGCCACGTCACCGTCGGACGCTCGGAGCAGGTGCAGTTGATGTTCCACATCGATGCTGTGGAACGGCCGGCCGGCAAGGTCGCCGAGCGGAATCAGATCGTAGGTCGGCATCTTCTCTCCTGCGTCGCCGCCGGACCCTTGCCAGCCCGGCCCGGCGGTGCTACGTTCCCCCGCGGAGCGCAGCATGGCCGCGGACGTTCTCGAGCCGGGTCAGATCCAGGTACGCCATTATACCGGCCCCGACGGCGCGGCGCAGCCGTACCGCGTCTACCTGCCGCGCCGCTGGCGCCGTCGCTACCCGGTGCTCGTCTGCCTCCACGGCTTCGGCGGGAGGATGAACGGCTTCAACGAGCACGCCCGCCGCGGCGCCGACCTGCTCGGCTGGATCCTGCTCGCCCCCGACGGCCGCGGCAACAACCACTTCGACGGGCCCGCCGAGGAGGACGTGTTCCTCGCCCTCGACCATCTCGCTCTGAGCGCCCCGCTGGACCCCGAGCGGATACACCTCACTGGCGGGAGCATGGGCGGGCACGGCGCGCTCCGGCTGGCGCTCCGCCACCTCCACCGCTTCGCCTCCGTGGCGGCCGTGGCGGGCTGGCTCTCGGCGGCGCAGCTCTACCCGAAGTGGTACGCCGCCGCAGGCGAGCCGGAGCCGCACCCGGCCATCCGCCACCTGGTGGAGGCGGCCTCGCCGGCGGCCTGGCGCGAGCATGCCGGGCTGCTTGCCGGGCGGCTCGCCTTCGGCACGCTCGACGACGTCAACGAGCCGGAAGACACCGAATGGCTGATCGCCTGGCTGCGGAGCCGCGGCTGGTTCGGCCCAGGCCGCTGGGAGGCGGCGCGGGTGGCCGATGGCGGCCACGGCGCCGGGGCGAGCTGGGACGCCGTGTTCCGCTTCTGCCGCCGGCACCGGAGGCGCTGGCCGCATCGGCTGCTGTCGCTCGACCTGCATCACGCCGACACCGGCTGGTGCCGCGCCGAACGGCTCGACGACCCGCTCCGGCCGGCCGAGCTGCGGCTCGACTGGCGGCGAGGCGAGGCCGGCCTTGACGTGCGGAACGTGGCCGAGCTGACGGTCCGCCCGTCCGCCGGCCCGCCGGCCCTGGGCACCCCGGCGGTGCGGGTGACGCTCCGGCACGAAGGCGGCGCAAGAGAGACCGTGACCGTGCCGCGCGGCGACGAGGTGACGGTGCGCCTCGGCTCCCCGGCGCCGCCGTTCGCCAAGCGGCGGGGCTGCGACGGGCCGATCGGCGAGCTGTTCCGCGACCCGTTCCAGGTGGTGGCGCCGGAACGCGGCCCGGAGCGCGAGGCGGCGGAGCGCCTCTGCGCCGACTGGAACGCCTGGTTCGTGCTGCGCTGGAGCGAGGGCGAGGTGCCCGCGGGACGTGAGTGGTGGCGGCGGCCCTACCCGCTGCCGCCCGGCGCGTACCTGCCGCTTGACATCAAGCTGCTGACGCCGGTGCAGCCGGATGAGGCGCTGGACGACGTCCACCTGGTGCTGTTCGGCGGGCCGGACGACAACCCGCTGGCGCGCCGCTTCGCCGACTGGCCCGGTCCGCTGCCGTTCCGCCCCATGCCGATCGGGATCCTGGCGGGCGACGAGCGGCTCGAAGGCGAACGGATCGGCTATCAGGCGCTTCATCCGCTGCCGTGGCGTCCGGAGCGGCTGGCGCTCTGCTGCCGCGGCTACCAGCACAGCTCCATCGACCCGGCGGAGTGGGGTGTGGCGTGCCTGGGCAAAGACCTGGAGTCGCTGCCGTGGCGCTACCCGGACCTGGTGGTCTGGGACCGCGAGCTGCCGATGCGGACCACGGTGCAGCCGCCGCTGCGGCACCTGCCGGATGCGTGGCTCCTGGCGGCCACCCTCGGGCCGGGCTGGGACTGGCGCGGGGCGAGGGTGTGGCGGCGTTGAGGAGTCCGGCTCCGGCCCCCTCTCCGCCGCTACCCCCTCCTTGCCAAGGCGGGGGCGGGGGGAGGTCCAGACTACCCGGCGGCCGGCACTCGTCACGGCGCTCTCGCCGTCGGGGTGGAGAACATCACCAGCGGGCCAACTGGAGAGGTCCGGACGCTCGCCGGCACAGGACCTCCCCCTGCCCCCTCCTTGGCAAGGAGGGGGTGACCGGACGGAGTGACACAGGCTCGGCTGCCGGCGGGAGAGGGGGCCGGATCGGTGGCTCGGAGCGGCTCAGATCAGCGCCCGCAGCTTGCCCACCACCGTGTCGAGCCGGCGGGCCGCGGACTCGATCTCGTCGGCGCGGCGGCGCGCCTCGGACTCCGGCTCCGCCTCGCGGGCGACCAGCGTGGCATGGCCCACGATGGCGGTGAGCAGGCTCTCCATTTCCTCCACCATCCCCTGCAGGATCGCCGCCATCACGAGGTGGCCCTCGGTGCCCCGCGCGGCTTCCACCAGCCGCTGCCGCTCGGTCTGCGCGCAGCGCTCCAGGGCGTAGAGGATGAAGCGCTCGAGCACGCCGGGGCTCAGGTCGGACTTGACCAGGTACTCCTGCGCCCCGCGACGCGCCGCCTGGCGGACCACGGTGTCGTCGTCGAGCGAGCTGACCACCAGCACCGGCACGTCCGGCGCGGCGGCACGTACGCGGTCGAGGGTCTCCAGCCCTTGGCTGTCTTCGAGGAAGAGATCGAGCAGGATCACGTCGATCCCGCCGGCGGCGAGCCGGGCCAGCGCTGCGCGGGCCGAGTCCGCCCAGAACGCCTCGAACCGGCTGGACGGCGCCTTCTCGAGCATCGCCATCGTGGCGCGCGCGTCCACAGGGCTGTTCTCGACGACGAGGACGTGGTTGCGTGGCTCCAACGGCTTCTCCGGAGGACTCTGCTCGGAGGTTGAGAGTCGCCCCGCGGGTACATGGTCTTGCGGAAGGAGACGGTCGGCCAGGCCGCGAACGGCCCCCGCCATGGACTACTGCGCGGCGGCCCCGGGGCATCCCTGGCACGGGCCGTACCACGACGACGAATACGGCTTCCCCCTCACCGACGACGCCGGACTGCTGGAGCGGCTGAGTCTCGAGATCTGCCAGGCCGGGCTGACCTGGCTGCTGGTGCTCAAGCGGCGCGAGGCGATCCGGGCGGCCTTCGAGGGCTTCGTGCCGGAGCGCGTGGCGGCCTGGGGCGCCGGCGAGCGCGCCCGCCTGCTGGCCGACCCGGGGATGATCCGCAACCGGCTCAAGATCGGCGCACCACCCACTCGACCCGCCGCAGTGGGTCAAGCTCCTCCGCAGCCGCTTCCGCTTCGTCGGCGGCGAGATCACCAACGAGTTCCTGATGAGCATCGGCTACCTGCCCGGGGCCCACCGTCCGGACTGCCCGGTGTTCGAGCGGATCGCCGTGCTCGGGCCGAAGTGGATGACGGCGTAGGCCGCCGGAAACCCCGGCGGGCATCCGGGGCGTTTGGGAGATGGCGGCCGGGAGTCCCTCGGCAGCGGGCGGCGGTCGGCGTATAATGGCGTCGGCGTCCGGCCGCTCCCGGGCAAGCCGGAAGGAGCGCGTCACGGTGGCGAAGCGGTGGTTGGTGGGGGTGGCCCTGGTGTGCCTGCCCCTCCGGGCGATGGCCGACGACGCTGCCGCGGCGGCGACCGGCGACACCCAGCCCATGAGCCTGCTGGATTGCGTGCAGGAGGCGCTGGTCCACAACCCGGACATCGGCGCCTCGGAGCAGGCGCTGCGCAAGGCCCTCGGCAATCGGCAGCAGGCGGACGGCGCCGGCCTGCCGGGCCTCGATTTCGGGTACACCGAAATCCTCCAGCGCGAGAACAAGCGGGTGTTCGGCGCCGGCCCGCCCATCGTCACCACACCGGGCAACCTGCGCTCGTTCCAGCTCAAGTCCGACTGGGTGCTCTACTCCGGCGGCGCGCTGACGGCCAACCGGCAGATCGCTCGGGCCGCGCAGGCCGCCGCGGGGCACCAGCTCGACGCCGCGGTCAACGGCGTGGTCGGCGACACCGTGCGGGCCTACCTGCAGCTCCTCCGCGGGCAGGAGTTGAAGGGCGTGGCCGACCAGGCCGTGACGCAGGCCACCGAGCAGGTGAAGGTGGCCACCGACAGCTTCAACGTCGGCGCGGTGCCGAAGGTCAACATGCTCCGCGCGGAGGCGGCGCGGCAGAACACGCTGCAGCAGCAGCTCCAGGCGGACCACGGGATCGCGCTCGCCGGCGCGTCACTCAATGCGGTGATGGGCCGCAGCCAGCTCACCCCCGTCAAGGTGACGCCGCTGGCCCGGCACCTCGCCGAGGCGCCCGAGCTGCTCGACAGCCTCAAGCTCGCCGTGGCCCAGCGGCCCGAGCTCAAAGCCAATCAGAAGGCCATCGAGATCAACCGGCAGGCGGTGCTGGCCGCGCGCGCCGGGTACCTGCCGACCGCCACGCTGAGCGGCACGGGCACGCACACGGTGGGCGCCGGGCAGTTCCAGCTCAAGGACAACTGGCAGGTGGTGTTCGCCCTCCAGCTCAACCTCTGGGATTGGGGCGTGACGGGGGGGAAGGTGCGCTCGGCCGACGCCGACTATCAGGCCGAGCGGCGGCGCTTCGAGCGGCTGATGCACAACATCGAGCTGCAGGTGTGGCAGTCGGTGCTCAGCATCGGCGAGGCCCGCAAGCGGGTGGACGCAGCGCAGGCCGAGGTGGAGGCCGCGCGCCAGGCCCTGGCCATCGAGGAGCTGCGCTACAAGAGCGGCGAGGGGATCTACCTCGAGCTGCTCGACGCCCGCACCGCCGCCACGCAGGCGGAGGCCGACCTGGTCGGCGCCTACTACGACAACGCCCTGGCCGAGGCCGAGTGGCTCGCCGCTACCGGCGGCTGGCTGGCCGAGAGCGGCGAGGTGCGGCTCCCCACCGACCAGGCACTCCCCCGTCCCGCCCACAGCGAGAGCCAGGGGCTGGACTACCCCACGTTGCGGCACCAGTACGGCTTGGATGCCCCCGCCACGCCGGCCAACCCCGGCAAGTAAGCGAGGACGAGAACATGCGCCGGATCCTCTTGGTCATCGCCCTGCTGGCCCTCGGCCTGGGCGGCCTGACGGCCTGCGGGAAGAAGCCCGCCGAGCCCGCCGCCGCGGCCGCCGGAGCCAAGCCCGAAGAGCTGCTCACCTTGCGCGCCGGCAAGGCGACCGAAGTCACGGCCGACGAGACGCTGGCCGCCACCGGCTCGATCTTCGCCAGCACCGACGTGATGATCGCCGCCAAGATCCCCGGCCGGGTGGTCTACCTGGGCACCGACGAGGGCCGGCGGGTGGGCAACGGACAGGTGCTGATCCGGCTCGACTCGCGGGCCGCCTCGGCCGACCTCCACCGCGCGCAGGGGAGCCTGGCCAGCGCCCGCGCGCAGCTCGCCAAGGCCCGCCTCAGCCAATCGGTGGTGGAGGTCGAGACGCAGACGGCCGTGCGCTCGGCCGAGGCGCAGCTCACCGCCGCCCGGGCGCGGCTGCAGCAGGCGGTGGAAAAGGAGAAAATCGCCCGCACCAAGTCGGGCGACAAGGGCGTGGACATCGCCCAGGCCGAGGCCAACGTCACCAACGCCCGCTCCAAGCTCGAGCAGGCCAGGCAAGGGCTCGGCATCACATCGCGCAAGGTGGTCTCCGACGTGGAATCGGCCGATGCCGCCGTGGCGCAGGCGGAGGCGGCCCAGCGCTCCGCGCAGGCGGCGGTGTCGCAGGCGGAGACCTCGAAGCAGCTCACCGACTCCACCACCCAGACCTCGGTGGAAAACTCGCGGCAGGCCGTGGTGACGGCGCAGAACCACCTCCAGATCCTCGAAACCGGCGCGCGCGGGCAGGAGAAGGCGCAGGCCCAGAGCCAGGTGGACGCCGCTCAGGCGGGCCAGCTCACGGCCAAGGTGGAGTACGAGCGGGCCAAGTTCCTGTTCGACTCCGGCGCCGTGTCGAAGGCGCAGCTCGATACCGCCAAGCTGCTCTACGACACGCGCAGCGAACAGCTCCGACAGGCCCAGCAGGCCCTCAGCCTGGTCCAGGAGGGGCCGCGCACCGAAGAGGTCAACATCGCCCGCGCGCAGCTTGCCCAGGCACAGGAGCAATCGAAGCTGTCCCTCGAGAGCCGCACGCGCGAGCTGTCGCTCCGCACCGAGGACGTGAACCGCGCCCGGCAGGAGCTGGAGCGCGCCAACCAGGGCGTCAAGTCCGCCAACGCGGCGCTGGCGACGGCGCGGGCCGCGCGCGCGCAGCAGACCATCTCAGAGGGCGACGTGGCCGTGGCCGAGCAGAGCCTGGCGCAGTCGGAGCAGGCGCTGCGATTGGCGCAGGCCGGCAAGGGCCAGGCGGAGATCGCCCGCCAGGAGGTGGCCGCCGCCAGCACCCAGGTCGAGACCGCCGAACAGGGCCTCCGCCGCGCGCGGAGCAACCAGGTGCAGCCCTCGATGAACCGGCAGGAGATCCTCAATCTCGAGGGCCTCGTGCGCACCGCCGCGGCCGCGGTCGAGGCGTCGCGCGTCAACCTCTCCGATCACACCATCGTCTCGCCGCTGGATGCCAGCGTGGCGGAGAAGGCCGTCGAGGTGGGCGAGGTGGTCAGCCCCGGGCAGAAGCTGCTGCGGGTGGTGAGCGACCGCTTCGTCCACTTCCAGGCGCTGGTGCCCGAGGAGAAGGTCCGCTTCGTCAGCATCGGCAGCACGGTGGACGTGAAGGTGGACGCGGTGCCCAACACCCCGTTCGTCGGGCGAGTGATGGAGATCATGCCGGCAGCGGACATGCGGAGCCGCACCTTCACCGTCAAGATCGGGATCGAGAACACCCTCCAGCGGTTGCGCGAGGGGATGTTTGCCCGCGGCCTGATCGTCACGCAGCGCAACAAGGTCAGCCTGCGGGTGCCCACCGAGGCGCTGGTGAAGCGAGGCGAGAAGAACTACGTGGTGCGCCTCCAGGGCGACACGGCCACCCCCGCGGAGGTGGAGCTCGGCCCGCCGCACGACGGCACCGTGGAGATCACCGGCGGCGACCTGGCCAACGGCGATGCCATCGTGATCGACGGCGCCGAGCAGATCGAGAAGACGCAGAAGGTGAAGCTGGCCCAAGCGGAGAAGTGATCCTCCTCGCCGGCGAGGAGGACCTATGCGCACCGCGCTGCCCTGCGTGCTGCCGTTCCTGGCTTGCCTCGCAACGGCCCCGCCCGCGCCCGGTCAGACCGGCCGGCCCGCGGTGCTGCTCCTCCCCGGCAACAACCAGCCCGACTTCCCCTACCTCACCGAGCTGCACGGCAAGGGCTTCGATCTCGACTACGGCCTGTTGCGGGACAAGCCGCTCACCTGGGAGCGGCTCAAGCAGTTCAACTGCGTGGTCCTGACCGCCCTCCCGCTGCCCGAAGCCGCCCCGCACGCGGGCCACCCGTGGCAGTTTCCGCCCTGGCGCGACGAGTTCCTGGCGCTCCTCGACCGCTTCCTGGACGCGGGCGGCGGCGTGCTCGTGCTCCTCAACACCGCCGAGACCAACACCTCGCCGGCGTACGAGAACCACAACCTGATCTGCGAGCGCTGGGGCGCCCGGCTGCCGCTGGAAGGGCTCGACGACCCCGTCACCGCCACCCGCCATCCGCACAGCGGCAGCCCGTTCCTCTACACCGACCGGATCCTGCCCAGTCCGGTGAGCCAGAACGTGCGCGGGATCTGGTTCCCCATCGCCCATCACAGCGGCAACAGCAACTTCGAGACCTACGGGCAGGCCCTCGACGTCGACGACGCCTGGACCGTGGTGGTCCGCGGCGGCGAGGGCAGCTACTCGGAGGCGCTCAAGCCCGGCTTCGCGCTGCGCGACAACGAGCACTTCACTCCCTATCAGCGGCCCGGGCGCACTCCCTCGCCGCCGCTCTACGCCGTGCGCGAGCTGGGCGGAGGACGGCTCGGCCTGGCCGTGCTCAACGAGGTCTTCCATCTCACCAGCGGCACGAGTTGGGCGCACGACCGGGTGATGCTCGGCCGTGGCATGGCCCGCCGGCCCGGCGACTTCAACGTGCTGCTCGAGAACACACTGCGGTGGCTCGCCCAGCCCAGCCTCGACCGCGGCGCCCTCGGAGGCCACCCGCAGGACCCGCTCCTGCTCAAGCACCCGCACTTTCGCAAAGCGCCATCGGAGTTCTTCCCCGAGTTCGACTCGTATCAGAACCCGGTGCCGCCGGGCAAGGTCTTCCGCGGCTTGGTTGGCGCGCAGACGGCCTGGTCCGGCGGCACGGGCACCGTGGCCGACTACGCCGCCGCCGCGCGGCGGGCCAAACTCGACTTCGTCGTCTTCCTCGACGAGTTCAGCACGCTCACCCCGGACGAGCTGAAGCGGTTGGAACAGGACTGCCGCGACCACTCCAGCGCCGATCTGGTGCTCATCCCCGGCTACACGATGCGCACCAACCTGGGCAACCACCTCTTCTTCTTCGGCGATGATCCCCACTACCCCACGCCCACGCAGCTCAGCGGCCCGGCGCACGACCAGTTGCGCGTGCAGTGCTTCGATGCCGACGGGAAGCTGACCTACAACGACGAGGACGCCAAGAACCTGCTTTGGTACGAGACCAGCGGCCGGCGCAACATCGGCTACTTCGACTTCGCCGGGAGCAGCCCGGGCAGCGTGCCCGTGCGCAACCTGCGGCTGTATGGCATGCTCGGGCTGATCACCTACCGCGGCGGCCAACTGGTGGAGGACGTCACCCCCGACTACCTGCAGCTCACGCCCCAGGGCAACCCGCCGCGGCTCTGTGTGGTGGACATCGTCCGTTCGCCCGCCGAGCTGGAGGCGGCCGTCCGGGACGGGCACTACCTGACCCACGTGGCCGCCTACCAGCTCGGCGACGTGATGAGCAAGATGGTGTACGGCCACCAGTACGGACGGGACAACACCTACCCCTCCAGCGGGCCGCGGATCCACGCGTGGAGCGGCACCTTCCGGGTCCTGACCTATGCCGGAGAGCCGTTCGTCACGGCACGCTACCGCATCCCCTGGCTGCTGCAGCTCTCCAGCGACATCGGGCTCCGGGAGGTGCGCATCCTGTGCGACGGCCGGCCCTGGCGGCGGATCGACCTCCACGGCGTCAAGGAGTACCGGCAGGTCTTCGAGTGGTGCTTCGACCGGCAACGCGGGCTGGTGGTGGAGGTCTTCGACACCGCCGGCGGCCGCGCGGTGAGCACCTCGTTCGAAACGTGGACCGACCCCAACGCGATGAGCTGGTGCAGCGACCGGCAGAATGGCGAGCTGTGGCACGGGCCGTTCGTGATCAACTCCGCCTGGCAGAGCGGCGTGCTGTCGTGGTACTCCATCGGGCAGACATGGGACGGCGGCGGCGCGCTCACGCCGTTTGCCGGGATCAACTTCCGCACCCACCCCGGTCTGACCGACAAGGACGGCCGGAGCGAGAGCATGCCCGGCGGGCTGCCGCGGCCGATGGAGGGCTACACCCGCGCCACCTGCGTGGACGACTCGGTGCGCAACCTGGCCGGCGAGGCGTTCAGCGTCTACGCCGACGGCGTGGTGGCCAATGCCTACCACACCCTGGGGCCCATCCGCCCGGCGGAGCAGGCCACCTTCGCGGTGCGGCGGACGATGTACCTGCCGCGCGTCACGGGGCCGCTGCTCGACTGGCACGCCATGTGGAGCGAGCGTGCCGGCGGCGGCGTGGCGTTGTTTGAGGGTGAGGCGACGCTGAAGAAGGACCTGGAGCTGGGGCAGATCCTGATCGGCACCCTCAGCCTGGTGAACTTCGACGACCGCGAACGCCTGCCCCTCTGGGCGGTGCGCCGCGACAGCGACTCTGTGCCGCTGTGCGGGCTGCAGGAGACCATGCTCGGACCTGGGGTCCTGGTGCGCCGGGAGCTGGGGCTGCCCGGCCCCGGCGCTGCCCTGCTGCCCCTCGGCCGCGGCGGCTACGTGGGCACCTTCGGCGTGGAGCAGGGCACGCCCTCGGCGCTGTTCAACGCCGGTGAAACCGAGATCGCCTACGAGCCGGTCTACCGCCGCCTCTTCCTCGCCAACCTGCCCGCCGCGGGGAAGGCGGGGCAGACGTTTGCCTGGAAGCTGTTCTACCTGTGGGACGGCTTCGACCACGACGCTCGCAACCTGGCCCGGCTGGAGCGGCTGCGGTCGTACTACGGCCTGGACGGGAAGAGCGGCAGCGGGATCGTGGTGCGGCGCGGCCGGCTCGTGTCGCACTTCGGGCTGGTGGACCTGGCGCCGGCTGACGGGGTCGTGGAGTTCGAGGTGCCGGAGCCGGACTTCGGTCTGGACGTGCCGCTCGGGCTCCGCTTCCTCGGGTTCAACCCCAACTGGACCGTCGGCCAGCTCCAGCTCACCGGCTACTCGCCCGGCTTCTACGGCAACGGGACCAACGTCTGGCGCAACCTCGGCACCGACGACCGCGACATGGCCTACCTGGCCGTCTACACCAAGGGTGTTCCGAGCTCCCACAGCATCGTCGGCCACCCCGTGGTCTGCGACACGCAGGAGCTGGTGATCGAGGTGACCCACCTCTCCGACAAGCCGCAACGGTGGCACATCGCGGTGAACAACCCCGCCGATCGACCCCTCAAAACGGTCCTCAGGAAGAACCTGGACCTGCCCGGCCTGGGCTTTGCCGACACTCCCGTGGAGCTGCCGGCCGGCGCCTATCAGGTGGTCTACGAGACCCCCTGACCGGCTTACCGCTCACCGTTCACCGCTCACCGCTCACCGCAGATCGCGCCCGCCGACCCCGCCGATGGTGCAGTTGATGTCGGGCAGGTTGTCCGTGGCCGGGACGACCTGCGAGGCGTTGACGAACTTCACGTGGCCGTCGGCGAAGACGTAGTTCCGCCCGCCGCCCCAGGTCCACCAGGTGTTCTGCCCGCCGGTGTGGTTGTCGAACCACTCGCCCACCAACGCCTTCTGCGCGGGGTAGACCACGGCGGCCTGCGTCTGGGTGGTGCACGGCGTGGCGCTCGGGAGCGACCAGAACGAAAAGCTGGTGAACCCGGCCACCTGAGACGGCTGGTAGTAGAACGCGGCGGAGTAGCCGTAGGAGGTGGAATCGTAGGTGGTGGGCGCGGTGTTGTCGCTCGGACAGAGCAGGATGCTGGCGGCGTAGTTGGCAGCGACGAGCGGGTTGCCGGCGTTGGTGGCACGGAGCGCCAGGTAGGGCTGCACCGGCCAGCGCCAGTAGCGCCCGGCGAAGAGGAACACGTTGCCGGTGTTCGGGTACCCCTGGTCGTAGTCGTCGGTGTACATGGCGACGGCGAGGCCGATCTGGCGGAGGTTGGAGGCGCAGGTGGACTTGCGGGCCGCCTCCCGCGCACGGGCGAAGACGGGGAAGAGGATGGCGGCCAGGATGGCGATGATGGCGATCACAACCAACAGCTCGATCAGGGTGAACCCGCGCCTGCGCATGCGATGCTCCGGGCCGGGCCCCAACTCCGACCGACGGGTCGATTATACCTTGCCGGCCGCGCGGCCGCCCCGAACCAGTGCAAAAACCACTATCCGGATTCGGAATACCTGCCTTGGTGCGCGCCGCATGACTCCCGCCGCATGACTCCCGCCGGCCGACATGCTACGCTTCCCTCGCCCGCGGAGCCCCACCTTGCGTGCCGTAGTCGCCCTGCTCCTCCTCACCACCGCCGCCCACGCCGACCGCTGGGCATCGGCCACCGTCGGCCCCGTTACCCTCGGGTTCGGACCCGAACGCGGGCTGACCGTGCGGTACCACTCCGAGACCGTCGTGGAGGGCGCCACCATCAACTTCCACGACGGGCAGTGGAGGACCGTCTACCACAGCATCCCGCGCGACACCCGCGACGTGCAGGTGGTGGACCAGGACGGCGGCAAGGCGCTTCACATGCTGGGCGAAGCGGCCGATGGATCGTTCCACTACGAGTACCAGGCGGTCGCTCGCCCCGATCGCACGGTGCGCATCGTGTTCAGCTACACTCGTGACAAGGACCTGCCGTTCGGCTGCGAGTACTGCGTCACCCAGCTCGCCGAGATGCCCATCGTCGGGTGTGCGTTCACGGCCAAGGGGCCCGGAGCGCGGGCGGGCAAGGTGAAGCTCGAAGCCACCAGCCCGGACATCAGTGACTCCACCTGGGTGGCCCACGACGTGAGCGAGCTGAGCCTCGACTCGCGGGTCGGCAAGGTCACCTTCGCCACCGACGGCGAGCCGTGGTTCGGGCTGTTCGACGGCCGGCTGCGGTTCTCCGGGAGCCCGGTGAACGGCTGGTTCTGGGGCGGCAAGCTCGGCGACGCCGCGCCGGTGGGCGAGACCCGCCGGCTGGACTTTACGCTCCGCTTCGAGGGCGAGCCGGCGCAGCCCGGCCCGGCTCTCGACGTGAGTGGCAAGGGCGAGCCGGCGCGAGAGGTGGCGTTCGCTGTGAAACCGGAGGAGCCGCAGGGCCTGCCGACGCTGATCCCGCAGCCGCGGGAAGTCACGCCCGGCACCGGGTGGTTCGCGATCCGGCGGAACACGCCGATCATTGCCGGCAGACAGCCGAGCGCCGCGAAGCTGCGCTCCGTGAAGGCGTTGCAGGACGAGCTGCAGGCGCGTTTCGGCCTCGCGCTGCCGGTGCGCGCAGACCGCGGCGAGCGCGACGAGGGCGGCATCGTGCTGTCACAGGGCAAGGCCGCCAGCCACGCCGAGGGTTACGTCCTGCAGGCCGTGCCACACCTCGCGAGCGTCCGCGGCGACGATGAGGCCGGCCTGTACTGGGGCGTGCAGACACTGCTCCAGCTCCTCCAGCCCGGCCCAGACGGCCCGCGCGTCCCGGCGGTCATCATCCGCGACTGGCCCGACTTCGCCCTCCGCGGCGCCCACCTCTGCCTCGGCGAGCATGACCTGAAGTTCGCCGAGCGCCTGATCAGCCGCGTCCTCCCGCGCTACAAGCTCAACTGCGTGGTGCTTGAGATCGAGAGCATCCAGTGGAAGAGCCACCCTGAGCTGTCGCAGAAAGGACCCACGCCCGAGGACCTCGGCCGCCTGGCGCAGGTCTGCCGCGAGCACTTCATCGAGCCGATCCCGCAGATCCAGTCGGGCGGGCATTGCGACTACTGGCTGTTCCGCGACGGCAAGCACCGCGAGCTGGCCGAGAACCCCGAGCGTCCCTACAACTACTGCCCCTCCAACCCCGACACCTACAAGCTCATGTTCGAGCTATACGACGAGGTCTGGCAGGCGATGCGCCCGAAGTGGTTCCACCTCGGCCACGACGAGCTAGACGACGACTACGGCATTTGCCCGCGCTGTAAAGGCAAGGACCCGGCCGCGCTGTTCGCCGGCGACGTGAAGCAGCTCCACGACTGGTGGGCGGCCAAGGGCGTGCCGGTGATGGTGTGGGGCGACATGCTCCTCGCCCCGGTGGACGGGCCGGGCGGCAACGACGCCTTCAACGGCGGCGGCAAGCTCAACCTCCGCCGCGCCGTGCCGCTCCTGCCCAAGGACTTGATCATCGCCGACTGGCACTACGGCGGCGAAGAGAAGTACCCCAGCCTCGACTTCTGGCAGCAGCAGGGATTCGGTGTGGTCGCCGGGCCGTGGTACGGGCTGGACAACATCGCCCACCTCTCCGCCGACGCCGCGCAGCACAAGGCGCTCGGCTTCATCGGCACCACCTGGTGTGGCCTGGCCGACGAGGAGGTGTCTCTGCGCGACAGCCTGCAGTGGATCGGCCCGCTGGTCTACACCGCCGACTGCGCCTGGAATCCCGGGCAGCGCGCGCCAGACAAGCTGGCCTACGACCCGTCGGAGCAGCTCCTGCAAGCACTGGCCCCGGCCACGACGCTGGTGCCTCGGCCGGGCTGGGTGGCGGACCTCTCGGCGGCGGGCACGCGCGCGCTGGCGGACGCCGACGGGAGCGGCTGGCTGGGCTACGGGCCGGACCGCGACCTGTCCGGCCTGCCCACGGGCGAGGCGACGCTGGGCGGCATCGCCTGGCGCATTGCGCCGCGGGCCGTGGTGACCGCGGGCACGCTCGCGCCGGCGGGCCTGCCGGGCGAGGTGGACGGGATCAGGATCGGGCGGCGAGCCAGGACCGTGGCGTTCCTGCAGACCTGCGGCTGGCCGGCGGATGGCGGGGCGGTGGTGGCGCGCTACCGGATCCACTACGCCGACGGCACGCAGGAGGAGGCGCCGCTGACGTACGGCCGGGACGTGGCGGCGTGGTATGCGAAGCGGCCGGTGAGCCGGGCGCGGGTGGTGTGGCGCGGTCAGACGCCCACCGGCCAGCCGCTGTGGCTGTACGCCTGGGAGTGGTCGAACCCGCACTCGGAGCGGGAGATCGCGAGTGTGGACGTGGTCTCCGCGGGCGGCCGGGCGGCGCCGGCGGTGTTGGCGGTGACGGGCTGGTGAGGGTGCGGCGGACCCCGCTCGGGCACCCCCTCCTTGCCCTGAGCTTGGGTCAGTTTCCGAATCGGCCCCCCCTCCTT
>JACPDV010000155.1 GCA_016183835.1 Armatimonadota bacterium | reverse complement strand
ATCAAGGTCAGGTAGGGCACGACGAAGTACCATTCCTCGTCGGTCACGTCGCTCGGGTAGAGTTTTCTGTCCATCTATACATGGACAGAAAACCGCACCGTTCCACTCGCCGCGGCGCACGAAGTGCATAACAGGCTCTAGTCAATCTGGAAGTCGGTCTCGTAGAACACCCCGCCCGGCTTGAGGGTGATCAGCCGCAAGACGCTGTCCGAGGGGTTCAGCACGGCTTCCACCAGGAGCGTGCTTCCGGGCGGCCCGACGAGCTGGATGCCCGAGTTGAAGTCCACGCTGAGCAACACCTGAGCCGTGTCGCCGTCGACGCTGAGGATGAACGCCGGGCCGGTGGCCGTGCTTTGGCCCAGGGACAAGCTCCACATGCCGCTTGCCCCGCCGATGTACGGCCGCCCGACCCCCGAGGTCGAGAACTCCAGGGTGAGCCCGTCCGTCTGCGGCTGAGTGCTCCCCACCGGGCCGCTGGCAGTCGCGACCCAGGTCTCCTCCATGCGGAACGCGAACTGCGCGATCGCCGACGGGCTGTTGTCGCCCGTACCACCACGCCGGTAGAGCGAGCCCAACTGCCCGGGCGCGTCGGCGCCGGGCCTGATCCAGAGCGTGCGGTCGGCGTTGCTCAGCCCCGTGGCCAGCCCGACGCGCGGGTCCTCGGTCCGCGTGTAGCGCATGCCGCCGCTGGACGTCACCGTGACCACCAGGTACGCCACGTCGCCGTGGATCGACACGATCGAGTAGTACCCGGTGTCCTCCAGGCCGTCGTCGAAGGCGCGGAAGCTGCCGTCCGGTGCAGCCGCCTGGCGTGCCGTGCGTGGTGCCGGCGGTGGGCCGAACTCGACCCCGGTCAGATCCGGATCGAGAGGCTCGTCGCCATCGCAGACTTGCCCCCAGGTGCTGGTCAGCCGCGCCACGAACGCCGCCCGCTCCGCTGCGCTGGGCTCGCTCGGCGGCGGCGGAGGCGGCGCCACCCCCGCCACTGCGAACGAGCCGACCTTCTGCACCGTCGGGCGGTTGTCCCCGTCGCGGGCGGACACCGTGACCGTGTAGACCGCATTCGCCGTGCCCGCATTGCCCGGCACCTCCACCGTGCCGCTGTAGATGTCGGTGCTGCCCTCCCGGGCCAGGTCCGTCTCGCCGATCAGCTCGCCCGGGCTGGTGCGTGCGGCGGCGCCGGCCACCACGACCTGTGCCGCGGCTTCGATCTCGTCGTCCTCCGGATCGTGGATGGTCGCCCGGATGGTCACCTCGCCGCCGGTGAAGGGCAGCGGATCGGGTGACGCGGCCACCGTGTCGATGCTGGGAAGCTGGTTCTCCGCGGGCTGCCCCACGGGCACCAGGATCCGGTCCACATCGTTCGTCTCGCCGCCCTCCACCTCGGCCACGAAGCTGTCGGTGACGAACCCCGGCGCGGTGATGTTCAGCGCGACGCCGCCCACGGCCAGGTTGTCGAGCAACAGCTCGCCGCCGGCACCGTCAGGCAGCGTGGTAAGGACCGAGCCGGCGGACACACCGTTGGCCTGCACGCTGGCGGTGACCGGCGGCGTGCTGAAGAGGCGCAGCCGGAGGCCGCCGAAGGAGGTGGTCTGGAGCAGCTCTGCCAGGTCGTCCAGCAGCTCGGGGTCGGTGGTGATGCTCTCCGGATCGTTGCGGGCAATGAAGTCTTCAGCGGCGGCCTCGAGCTGCGAGTTCTGCGCCTCGGAGATGGGCAGCGTGCTGCCGCTCCGCACGAACGTGGCGGCGGCGAGGGTGCTGTTCTCATTGAGGTTGCGGTTGCGCGTGTCGCCCTCACCCTGGAAGCTGACCACGCCCTGGAGCTGGTGCGGCGCCTGGCCGACCGGCGGGAAGGGCTCCTCCGCGATGACCTGGAGCGAGACGCCGATGGGCAGGCCGGCGATCTGGTAGCTGCCGTCGGCGCCGGCCTGGCCCAAAGCCACGGGGACGTCGCCGGCGGTGCGCGGCAAGCGGTAGACCCGCAGCAGCGCGTGGGGGATGGTGCTCCCCACCACGGTCTGCCTGGAGCGCGACGGCACGAAGACGAACCCGTCCAGCGTGGTGCTGCTGCGCGTCACCGGCCCGACCAGCGAGTTGGTGCCGAAGCCGTTGGCGCCGCAACCCAGATCGAGTCCGAGCGCGAGCAGGCCGAGGAGCAGGCCGCCCCGCCGCCCCCACCGCCACGTGCATGTCCAGCTAGACATCATCGCTCTCCGCTGTTCCCGGGCCGTCACTCAGCCGCCGCGCCACCCGCGGCGTCGCGGATCACCACCGGCACCACCGCCGGGCTGATGCGCTCGTCCACCTCCGGCCCCGTGAGATCGTGGTCCGCCCCGGCGGGCCGCACCGCGAAGCCCGGGATCTGCTTCAGCAGCGGCATGGCGTAGTCGATGGGTACCGCGAACGCCACGCCCTGGGGTGCACCGTGGACCTCCAGCCGCATGTTCACCACGCCGATCACCGCCGCCCGGACGTCGGCCATCGGTCCCCCGCTGATGCCGGGGTTGACGCTGGCATTCGTCTGAATGGTACGGCTCCCCTCCATTTGGCGCAAAGCCGTGATCCGGCCCGCCTCCGCGCTGAGGTCGAGGCCCAGCACATCGGCCAGGGGATAGCCGAAACAAAACACTTCCGCCAGCCGCCGCGCGGTCTTGACATCGCCCAGGCTGACGGTCGGCCGGTCGGTCAGGTCGGCCTTGAGGAGCGCCAGGTCGTAGCGCGCGTCGCTCCCCTTGACCTCCACCGGCACCTCGCGCTCGCCCACCAGAATCGAGGGGTTGCCCTTCGCGTCGGACACCACGTGCTGGCAGGTGAGGAACCACCCGTCCGCCCGCACGCCGAACGCGGTGCCCGAGGAGAGGACTTTCGGCCCGGTCTCGAGCTGCGCCGCCGCCGGCAGACTGGGGTCGGCCTTGGGGTCGTGCACCAGGTAGGTGGCGGGGACCTCCGCCGGCGCCTCGGCGTCGGGCGGCCGCCACCGCAGCAGGAGCGCCGACGAACCGCCCAGGTTGACATACGCGATGGTCACCCGGTGCATCCCGGCGGTCAGCCGGGCGGTGCCGACGGTGGGCGGGTTGACCGTCCAGCCGCCCCGGCTGCGGCCGTACAGCCCGATGGAGTGGGTGACCACTTTCTGATCGTCGACCCGCAACTGCCCGAAATCGTCGGCCAGGAGCGAGAACTGGTACTCGCCGGCGGCGGGCACCAGGAGGAACCCCACCCATTGCGCCAGCATCGGGCCGCCGCGGAACGTGTCGACTACGTCGGCCGGCCACGGCGCGTCCGATGGCCGCCTCAGCGCCAGTCCGTCCACGGCGAGCTCGCGCGGCACGCTGTAGAACCAGAGCCGCTTGTCCACCCGCTTGACGCGCACTTCAGGGGGCTCGGTGCTCTTCTCGTCGACGTTGGCGTAGAAGCCCAGCAGCCCGGCCTGGTACACCTGGCCGAGCGAGGGCACGGCCGGCAGCGCCAACGCGAGCGCGAGCCACACCTTGCGCATGGCAATCCCTCTACGGCACACCCTCCGGCGCGTTCGTCAGGGCCACCCGCCGCAACCGTGCACCGTCCTCACGGGTCCGCAGTCTCAGCTTGCAGCGCCCCGCCGCCAGGGGCACCCGCGGACCCGCGACCCAGGTCCAGACCCCGACAGCACCTCGGTTCCCCATCAGCACCTCGGACCCTTCGTTCACCGCCAGCGAAAACGAGTTGCCGGCCTCGTCGAGCCAATGGACCTCGCCCCACACGGTGTATTCCCCATCCGCCGGCACGTCCAGTGTGAAGCCCGCGTAACCGCCCGAGCGCCCGTCCTCCGGCTGCGGCCTGGGCACGAACCCCGGCCCGCGCGGCGTGTGAAGCCAGCCCTCCGGCGCCAGCACCATCGGCGCGGTCACCTCCGCCGCGGACGCCTGCGCCTCCACCCGCACGATGCGCGGCAGCGCCTTGACCCGCGCGCTCAGCTCCCGCCGCACGGCCGGCCCGCCTCGCGGCGTCAGGGTCACCTCCAGCCTCACCTCCGCCTCACCCGTCCCCGCCTGCGTGGTGATGGTTAGGGCGAGCTCGGCGCTCCGCCCGGCCGCCACCTCGGTGGCTGCCGCGGGCTTCACGCCGAAGCCGCCGCCGGCGCGGCCGGCCACCGCCACCTTGACGGCCGTTCCGCTGGTGTTCCGCACGCGCACCACGAGCCGCCCCGGCTGGTTCGGCGCGGCCACCGCCCGCGGGCGGGCCAGCGTCACCTCGGCGGGCGTGAGGAGCGGCGCGATGTGTGCCAGGGCCTGCGGATACCAGGCCATCGACCGCACGTTGGCGCCGGCGCGCTGCACCAGGGCGTGGGCCACCTCGCCGAACCACGCGTCGCCGCTCAGGTGGTAGGCATGACTGAGGGCGGTCACCACCTGATCGTCGGCGCTGTGGGTGCGGCTGTTCTCGGGGCTCTGCTTGTACCAGAAGGTGCCGGGCTCGCCCATCGGCTCGGTGGTAAGCCACTCGGCCACGCCGATCGCGGCCGCGCGGGCGGCGGGGTCGCCGCTGACGTCGTACCAGCGGCCCAGCGCCCGGCCGACGATGCCGTGCATGAACGACGTGCCGCCCTCATAGCTGGGCTGCTCGCTGATGGGCACCGAGATCACGCCTCGCAACGGGTCCTGGAACTCGCTCACCCAGCTCACGATCTTGTGTCCGGTGTCCAGCAGCCGTTTGTCGTCGAGCACGTCGTAGAGCGCGCTGGCGGCGATCAGGGCCCACCCCGGCCCGCGCTCCTGCCCGCCGGCGCCGTAGTGCTCCGCGGCCACGATGCCGTGGTACCAGTCGGCCATCTCGCGCACCACCTCGCCGGTCCACGTGTCGCCGGTGAGCTGCCAGTGGTCGAGCAGGCCCTCGACCCACGAGTGGCTGGCGTCGGCGCCCGCCAGCGTGTGATCGGCTACCCAGCACTGCTCGTCGTGCTGCGGCATCCACAGGTTGGTCGCATTGTGGTGGTGCGGCCCGCCGCGCTGCCGGCCGGCGTGGATCACCACCACGTCGCGGTACTGCCGTGCCGTCTGCTCGCAGAGCTCCCACCACTCGGGCGCGCCGCTGCGCAGGTACTCCAGCGCGAAGCCGTGGTGGTGGTCGTACTCGCTGTTGCTCCAGTAGGTGTAGCTCGGGCCGTAGCCCCATTCGAAGGTCTGGTCGCCGAAGTTCTCGAAGCCATACTCG
The DNA here is from genome assembly GCA_016183835.1 of Armatimonadota bacterium. Lineage (GTDB taxonomy): Bacteria > Armatimonadota > UBA10988 > UBA10988 > UBA10988 > JACPDV01. The sequence goes on along the minus strand of JACPDV010000155.1, from coordinate 7,621 downwards.
CGGCGCCTGTCGCGCTGGGCCAGGTAGCCGTCGCGGGCGCGGGCCGTGGAGTCTTCGTAGCCGGGGAAGAGCCGCGGGTCGGCCGGCGAGAGCTCGCCGAAGACCCGCGTGGCGGCGGCGTAGGCGGCGTCCGGGACGGCGTGGAGCGGGTCGGCGAGCGGGGCGAAGACCGCCGCGTCGGCGTTGCTCGCGGGCTGCCCGTCGAACGCCAGGAGCAGCTCCTGCGACAGTGCCTCGCCGAGGCTGACGCAGGTCAAGCCCATCTTCCCGGGCACCCGCGGGTAGCCCACGCCGCCGCACTGGTAGCGGTCGGTGTTGGCGGTCAGGCGGTCGCGCCAGCGGGTGGGCAGGTCGCCGTCGTCGTGCGGCGGGGTGATGAAGTCGAGCCGCGCGGCGCCGTCCGAGAAGCGGATGGCCTGCGGGTAGCGCTGCCAGAACCAGCGCAGGCCGACCGCCACGCCGGGCAGCCGCAGCCAGCCCGGCGCCCGGCCCGGCGCATGGTCGCGCGCGCCGTCGGCGCCGGTCCAGGTGAGGGTGTCCTCGCGATGCTGATAGAGCACGGACCCGGCTCCCGCGCCGCGGGACTCGGTGGGCGAGAGCCAGACCCGGTCGGTCTCGGTGCCGGCCTGCGGCAGGTCGCACGACCAGCGCCGGAGGTAGACGTCCCCGTCCTCACGGTTGATCAGGCTGGCGGTCACCCGCAGCGCCGGCGAACCGCTGGCGGCCTCCACGGTGAGGCGGTAGTCGAGGAGCTTCCCGGCGGCGTCGGCGAAGGAGCCCTTCCGCACCACCAGCGCCCGCAGCGGCCCGCGCTCGATGATCTCCGTGGCGGTGACCGTCGCGCCGCCGCTCCGACAGACCCGCCCTTGCTCGTCCTCCACCGCCAGGTCCCAGACCTCCACCACCGGCTTGACGACCTGCGTGCCGTGCCGCACCTCGTCGACGATCCGGCCGTGGGTGGTGCTCAAGGTGGCCGACACGGCGCCGGTCTCGATCCGGATCAGGCCCGGCTCCTCGGCCAGCTTCAGGCGCCCGCCGGCCACGCCCGGCCCGGTCTCGACCCGGTAGTCCGCCTTCCCGCCGGCTGGCACGTCCGCCGGGAACGCAACCACCGCCGCGCGCACCGACCCGTCCGGCCAGTGCACGATCGGCCGCACCTGGCTGGGCAGCGCCCTCCCGCCGGCATCGCTCACCCGCACGGGCGCGCCCTCCTTCAGGGCGCCGCGCGGGAACGGCAGCCCCTGCGCCGCGATCTCGCCCTGTCGCGCCACGCCGACCGTCTCCGCCAGGTGCACCGTGAACCGCGCCCCCTTCACCAGCTCGTGTTTCGGCGGCACCGTCGGCGGCGGCGCAGTGGCGAGCAGCTTCTCGGGGATCACTGCCAACTCGCCCACGGCGACCGTCTCTTCGCCGTCGGGCACGGCCTCCACGCGGATCGTCTGCCCTCGGCCGAGCTGCAGCGGCGGCGTCACGGCCCAGTGTTCGTGCTGATCGTCGGCGGTGAGCTGCCACTGGGCGACCCGTTTGCCGCCCACCACCAGCCGGAGCGCCGAGCGGCCGGTCGGCTCGTCGAGCACGCGCACCGCCAGGGCCAGACGCCCCGGCGCGCCGGTGTGGCGCAGGCTCATCAAGCGCAGCGGCAGTCGATTCCGCTGCACGCCGCCCTCGCGCGCCTCCTCGGCGTCCGCGGGCACACGGCGGAAGTCTGCCAGCAGCTCGAGCGTGGCGAAGAAGACGTCGATGGCGAAGGGCTCGGCGCCGGAGCCGGCGCGGTCTTCCACGCGGAAGGCGACGTCGCAGCGCCCGCCGCGGACGAGGCTCGTCACGTCCACCAGGTGGAACCGCCGGGCCGACGGCTGCGGGTTGCGCCCGAGGACGTCTTCCTCCCACACCGACTCCCCGTTGACCAGCACCCGGGCGAAGCGGAGGCCCTGCTTGAAGTTGGCCAGGGCGAGCTGCCCGTGCTGCGGCCCGCCGAGGACCACCTCGCGCCCGCCGCAGTAGGTGTCGGACTCGTACCACCGGAGCACCAGGCTGCCGGCGGCGGGTGGCACGGGGAGCGTGCCCTGGAGCTGCGCGAACCCACCGGCCCGGCTGGCGGTGTCGGCGTGGGTCAGGGTGAGCACCCCGCGGCGGTCGACCCGGCTCGACCACGGCCCCTCCGACGTGAACCGCCAGCCGTGCGCGAGGTCGGCGCCCTGCCGCCGGTGCGGCAGCGCGAGCACTTCCTCGAGCGAGCCGTGGAAGCCGGCGGGCACCACGCGCGGCGGCCGGCCGGCGGCCAGCGTGGGCGCCTTCGACACGGCGTAGCGCACCAGGTTCTCGAACAGCCTGGCCCCGGCGCAGCCCGCGTCGCCCTTGGCGTCGTTGAACCAGGCGTACTCGGGGATCAACTGGCAGAGGACGATGCGCCCCTTGCCCAGCGGCAGCTCGACCAGGCCGTAGTGCTCGCCGCCGGCCTGCGCCGCGGCCTTGTCCCAGGGCTGCTCGGCGCCGGTGCCGACCAGCGGGATCCAGCCGGGGCCCAAACGGTGGAACGCGCGGTAGACGCTCCCGCCGTGGACCTGCCCCAGGTCGTCCGCCGAAAGGCGGTGCGGGGTGGTGAAGATGGGGTGCTCGGGCTGGAGGAGGCGGCCGAGCTGGTAGGCCTTGTCGTGCTCGGCGGCGACGGGGAGCCAGCCGTCGGCGTCGCCGCTGCGCATCGCCAGGAGCACGCCGCCGTGGCGGAGCCAGCCGGCGAGCGCGGCGGCCTGCGCCTCGAGCGGGGCGCGGCCCTCGTCCATGCCCCACACGATCAGGTCGTAGTCGTAGAGCGAGAGCGTGGCGAGCTCGCCGGCGCCGGCCCGGCGGCAGGCGAGGTGGAGCGCCTCGAGCCCGCGCGCCGTGAAGCTGTCGGCGGAGCCGGCCACCAGCAACACCTGCGGCGCCGGGGCGGCGAGGGTGAGCAGGGCGGCAACCAAGGGCGGCATCGCGTCTCCCCGCCGGGCGGTTCGGTGGCGCAGCCCGATCCCCTGCGCGGAACAGGACCGCGCAGAGCCGCGTTGTACACTTCTGCCCGAGGGAGTCGAGGGTGGAGTCGCGCAGCCCGGCCCGCGAGGTAAGCGATCTGGCCTGGTGGGCCTGGCTCACCACGCCGGACGACGGCCTGGCGGAGCGGCTCGCCGAGTATCATTGCGAGCTGCCGCCGTGGCTCGACCCGGTCCGCTGGTGCGTGCTGGGGCTGGTGGCGGGCGCGCTGCTCGGCGGCCTGGCCGGCGGCGTGGCGGTGCGGCTGGGTCTGCCCCTGGCGCAAGGGCTGGGGGTGACGCTGCTCGTCGCGCTGTTCCTCGGCCTGGCGCTGGCGCACCGCACGGCGCGGGAGCGTGCCGGCCACTTCGCCTACCGCCTGGCGGCGGTCGCGCTCCTGCTGCCCTACATGCTCCTCGGCGGCGTGGTCCAGGCTGTCCTGGTCGACCGCTTCCTCACCGTGGGCACGCGCCCGGAGGGGTGCACCTCCACCGACTCGGCCGTGCTCGGCCTCCTGCTGCTACTGCTCCTCGCCGCGGCGCGCGCGGCCGACCCGTTCGGGCTGGTGGAGGGAGAGACCGACCCAGTCTGGCCGCCGGTCGCCGACATGCCCTCGCTGGCCGTGCGCACGGTGGTCCTGCTCGGGCTGCTGGCGCTCGGAGTGACCTCCGAACGCCTCGGCGGCGGGCGCGCGCTGCTGGTGGCGCCGGCGCTCGTGCTGCTCTTCACCGCGCGGCTGCAGGAGCGGCTGGTGCGCAAGCTGGCGCTGCGTCTCGCGCGGCACGGCCTTCGCCGGCGCGCCTGGCCGCCACGTTTCGAGCCGCCCGCCTTCGCCCTCGAGGCGGCCCTCCTCGGCTGTGACGAGGAGCCCGCCACGGTGCGTCTGGCAAGCGACTACTGCGACCGCCGCGGCTACTCACCGGAAGGGCTGGACGAGGCGCTGCGCGCGCTGACGCCGGGCGAATGGACGCCGCGGCGGGTGTTGGCCGCGGCGCTCTGCGCGCTGGAGCTGTGGACCCGGCCGGAGGCGGGGCGTGAAGCCGCCTACCGCGCCTGGCTGCGGCTCGACCTGCTCGCCGGCCGCTACGGCGAGCACCTCGAGCAGGGCGCCTTCCTCGACCGGTTCGAGGCCGCCGTGACGGGCCGGGCGCAGCACGCGGCGGGCCTGGTCTTCCTGGCCGAGCACGGTGAGCCGCTGGGCCTCCCGGCGGAGCGGGTGTGGGCGCGCTGGCGGCAGCTCGACTGGCTCGGCGCGCTGGCCCACACGGCCGGTGCTGAGCGGCGCAAGCTGTGCGAGACGGCGTTCGCCCTGGTGGCCGAAACCGGTTTGCCGCACCCGGCGGCCGAACTGCTGAACGATCTGGACGTCTGCACCGAAGAGCACGGGGCGAGCGAGGCCGAGGAGGCCGAGTGGGCCCGGCGCGGGCTGGCGCTGGCCGAGGCGCGCGGCGCCGCGGCGTGTGATCCGGAGGCGCTGGGCCACCACCAGCCGGTGTATCCGCTGGCGCTGCGGCGTGCGGCCTGGCGCCTGGCGCTGGCGGCGGACCCGGCGCCCGAGCTGGTGCGGCGCTGGTATGCGGCGGCGCGGGCGTTTGAGGACCTGCCCCGGGTGCGGCGCGAAGAGCTCCTGCCGCCGGCCGCGTACCACCACCTGTGGGCGATGGTGCTCAGGCGGGTGGATGATCCCGAGGAAAGGCAGCGGCAAAGAGAGGTTTATCACGCGACAAGAGGGAAGAGGGGAACCGGGTCGAACCGCGAAGCAGTCTGAGCGCGGTGGGCGGGTCCACGCGTCTTGCGGATGGCGCGGAGGTCTGTGCGATGAGTTTCCGAGCCCTGTGTCCGTTTTGCTCGGCGAGCTACGACAACATCGAGGATTCCCACCAGGGCGATCGGGCGCGCTGCCGGCGCTGCCAGCAGACGATCATCATTCGCCCGGTCACCGCCGAGGTCCAGGAAGCCATGCAGCGGGCGCGACAGCTCAAAGTGCCGTTCGTGCGCGTCGCGGCGGTGCCGCTGGATCCGGTGCTGGCCACCTCGGTGCCGCGTGCCACGCTGCAGCGCTACGTGGCCATCCCGGTGGGCAAATCAGGCGATGACCTGATCGTGGCCATGGCCGACCCCCTGGACCTCTACGCTGTCGACGCTCTGCGCCTGCAGGTGCCTGCCCTCAAGGCGGTGATGGGGCTGCGGAGCGAGATCGAGCAGGCCGTGCAGGACCTGCCCACGCCCGAGGCGCTCGCGCAGGCCCAGTCGGCGCGCGCCCTCGCCGAAGTGGGTGGCGACGTGCTCGCGGCGCAGGCCATCGCCGAGCTCAAGGCCGAGTTCGGCGAGCAGGCCGAGGCCGAGGCCGCCGCGGCCGCGGTCGCCACGGCTCCCGGCGACGACGACACCTCGCCCGCCAAGAAGGCCGTGGATGCCATCCTCTCCCGCGCCGCCGAGGTGCAGGCCTCCGAGGTGCGGGTGATGCCCCACGAGGGCAAGATCGTGGTCCAGGGGCGCACCGCCGACGGGCTCCACGCCATCCCCGTCGAAGACACCGTCGAGTACTCCCGCCTCGTGGCCAGGCTGAAGACGGCCGCCGGCGCCGACCCGTCCAAACGCGGCATCGAGCAGAGCGGCGCCATCCCCTTCCGCCACGGCGGCAAGGAGTACGAGTTCCTCCTCAGCATCCTCCCGGCGCGCGACGCCGAGCGGGCGGTCCTGCGCGTGCTCGACGCCGCCACCGTGAAGCAGCGCCGCGCCTCCGAGCGCCGGCAGAAGATCGACGAGCTGCTGGCCACGCTCGCCGCCGCCGTGTGGCCGCCGCCCGGCGTGCGCATGGACACCAGCGGCGCGCGCGAGTTCGTCGGCGAGCAGACCGAGGGCAAGCCGCCCGCGCTCCGCCTGGCGCTTGCCATCGTCCGCCATGCCGTGGACCACCACGTGCGCGACCTCGTGGTGGAGCCCTACGGCGAGGGCCTGCGCGTGCTGGAGCGCTCCACCGCGGAGCACTTCGAGCAAGTCATGACCGTGCCCCCGTTCGGGCAGAAGCCGCTCCTCGCGCGGATGCAGATCATGGCCAACATCGACCTCACCTTCACCCGCGACTCGCGCTATGGCATGTTCTTCCTCCTCTACGCCGGCACGGCCTTCGAGGTCCGCATGGCCACGCTGCCCACCGAGGCCGGGGTGATCGCGATCCTGCACTTCGTCAAGCAGGGGCCGTGACCGGGCCGGTGAGGGGCGGCATGGCCATCGACCGGAGGACCTTCTTGAAGACGACCGCCGCGGCTGCGGCCGCCCGTCTCGCCGGCGGACTCCTCGCCTCGCCCGCCGCGGCCGAGCCCACCGCCGCCAAGCTGCCGCGCTGGCGCGGGTTCAACCTGCTCGAGAAGTTCACCGCCCGCGACCCCGCCGGCAGCAACCCGCCGTTCGCCGAGCAGGACTTCGCCTGGTTGCGGGCGTGGGGCTTCGACTTCGTCCGCCTGCCCATGTCCTACCGCTGCTGGGTGCCCGACGCCGAGCACTGGCTCGAGCTGGACGAACAGCAGCTCGCCCACCTCGACCAGGCCGTCGAGCTGGGCCGGCGGCACGGCGTCCACGTCGACCTCAACCTCCACCGCGCGCCGGGCTACTGCGTCAACCCGCCGGCCGAGCCGCTCAGCCTGTGGGACGACGAGCGCGCGCTGGACGCCTGCGCCTTCCACTGGGGCCACCTGGCCAAGCGCTTCAAGGGCATCCCGAACGACCGCGTCAGCTTCGATCTGCTGAACGAGCCGGGGATGGTGCCCGTGGCGACCTACGCGCGGGTGGTCAAGCGGCTGGTGGAGGCGATCCACGCCGAGGACCCGGCGCGGCTGGTGATCGCCGACGGGATCGCGTGGGGCAACACGCCGGTGCCGGAGTTGATCGAGCTTGGGGTGGGGCAGAGCACCCGCGGTTACGCGCCGATGCAGATCAGCCACTACCAGGCGTCGTGGATCCGCGGCAGCGACAAGTGGCCGCTGCCAACCTGGCCGCTGCACCTCAACGAGCACGACGTGTGGGACAAGGAGCGGCTGCGGCGCGAGCGGAACGCCCCCTGGAAGGCGCTGGAGGCGCGCGGGGTGGGGGTCCACGTGGGCGAGTGGGGGGCGTTCAACAAGACGCCGCACGACGTGGTGCTGGCCTGGATGCGCGACTGCCTGGAGCTGTGGGCCGAGGCCGGCTGGGGCTGGAGTCTGTGGAACTTCCGGGGGAGCTTCGGGGTGCTGGACAGCGGTCGGGGCGACGTGACGTACGAGAGCTTCGAGGGGCATCAGCTCGACCGGGCGATGCTGGAGCTGCTGCGGGAGCACTGAGGGCGGCATCGCGTCGTGGCACGGTGGGTCTGCGCCGACTGTGCCGAGGGCGCTCCGCCCCCCCTGATCGAGGATGCCATGCCCCAAGTCTACTGTCGAACGCCCGGAGCCTGGCTGGCGCCGTTCGTCTCTGGCGCCTGGGCATTCGCGCTGATCTCGATTGCCTATGATGCACTGCGCTACCTGCTCGGCTGGGTGAACGGAACGACAGAGTCGGCGTACCCCTTCGCGTGGTGGGCTTGGCTCCTTTCGGGGGCGGCCATGGCCGTGGCCATGGTCGGCCCGTGGTCCTGCTT
>JACPDV010000154.1:1932-9778 GCA_016183835.1 Armatimonadota bacterium | reverse complement strand
TGCTCGGCAAGGTGCTCGGGCCGCTCGGGCAGCTCCAGTTGATCGCCACCGGCGTCTGGCCGCCCGCCACGCTCGTGATGATGGTCACCAACGACGTAATCTGGTGGATCCCGTTCGGTCTGTATCTGCACGACGCCTGGCCGGCGTTTCGGACGAGCCTGGCGCGGCAGGAACCGAGCGCCCCATGCTGAAGCTGCGCCACACGCTGCTGCCGTTCTCAGGAGGCTACCCGTGGACGACTACCTGCCCCTCGATCTGACCCCCCACCTCAACGCCGGCCCCGAGCTCCCGCCCGGCCACCCCCACCTGGGCGCGGTGACCCTCCGCGGGCTGCCGTTCCAGATCGGCCCACCCGACCCCGCCGCCGACGGCCAGCGCTTCGTCGCCGCAGGCGGGTCGCACACGCTGGCCCCGCTGCGGATCCCCATCGGCCGCCCCGCCCGGCACGTGATCATCGCCCACCGGCTTCTCGCCAGCCACATCCTCGAAGGCGGGCCCGTCGGCGAGCTCGTCGCCGAGTATGTCTTCCGCACCGCAGGCGGCGAGCACGCCGTGCCCGTCCGCGAGCGCTTCGAGATCAGCGTCGTGCAGGTCCATTGGGGGCAGTGGCCGTTCCACGCCTGGCCCGACACCGACGACGGCAAGCCGAACCGGCGCGAAGGACCGTGGGACGCCGTCGGCTTCCGGCAGACCGAGGCGGGGCAGGCCTACGCGCACTCCTACTACCTCTGGTACTGGACGCCGCCCGACCCGGCCGAGGCCATCGAGTGGCTCGAGATCCGCGCGGCCGGTCCGGCCTTCCTGATCGCGGCGATCACCCTGGGGCTGCTCGACGAGGACCCGTTTCCCCGCGTCTCGGGCGTGCCGGTGGTGATCGCCACCACGGACGGCGTCGAGCGGCGCGGCGACCTCGACCTGCAGGTCGACCGCGGCACCGCCACCTTCCCCTACGCGCTCCCCGCCGAGCCCGTCGAGCAGTACCTCGCCGACCCGCAGCGCGGCTTCGGACAAGCGCAGAACCAGGCCGCGACGCCCGCAACCGCGGAGGTCGCGGCGACGCCGTCCGCCACGCTGACCGTGAGCCACGGGCAGGAGGTGCTCGGCCGCGTGCGCTGGGGCGAGGTCACGGCGGCGGGCCAGGCGGCCGACGACCGGGTGGTCGTGCGCCTCGCCGACACCGGCCGCAACTGGGTCCACACCCGCGTGGTGGACGACGACACCGGCCAGGCGCTTCCCTGCCGGATCCACTTCCGCACGCCCGAGGGCATCCCCTACCAGCCCCACGGCCACCCGCCGTATGCCAACCGCAACCTCGGGACCTGGCATATCGACGTCGGCGGCGACTTGCGGCTGGGGCAGATCACCTACGCCTACATCGACGGCGCCTGCCAGGGCTGGCTGCCGCGCGGGAAGCTGATCGTGGACGTCGCCCGCGGCTACGAGTATGAGCCGCTGCGGACCGAGGTGGAGATCCAACGCGGGCAGCGCGAGCTGGAGCTGCGGCTCAAGCGTGTGCGCGACCTCAACGCCGAGCGCTACTTCTGCGGCGACACGCACGTCCACTTCCTCTCGACGAACGGCGCGCACCTGGAGGCCGCGGGCGAAGGGCTGAACGTGGTCAACCTGCTGCAGAGCCAGTGGGGCCACCTGTTCACCAACACCGAGGAGTTCACCGGCGAGCCGAGTGTCCGCGCGGGGCAGAAGACCATCGTCTATGCGGCACAGGAGAACCGGCAGCACATTCTGGGGCACCTGACGCTCCTCGGCCAGAAGCGGCCGATCATGCCCTGGTGCAGCGATGGCCCGAGCGAAGCGGAGCTGGGCGGCAACCTCGAGACGACCCTCTCCCGCTGGGCCGACGAATGCCATCGGCAAGGCGGCACAGTGGTCATCCCGCATGCGCCCAACCCGAACGGTGAGCCGGCGGTGATGATCGCCACGGGCCGCGTGGACGCGCTGGAGTGGTGCCAGCAGGACGTCTACATGCACGGCCAGTACTACCGCTACCTCAACTGCGGCTACCGCCTGCCCATCGTCGGCGGCACCGACAAGATGACCAGCGACGTGCCGGTGGGGGTCTACCGCACGTATGTCTACATCCCCGAGGACGAGGAGTTCACCTACGAGAGCTGGTGCCGGAACTTGCGCCAGGGCAACACGTTCCACAGCGGCGGACCGCTCTTGCAGCTCAAGGTGGACGGGCAGATGCCGGGCTCGACGGTCCAGCTCGCGGGGAACGGTGGGACAGTGACGGTGGAGGCGGTGGCGACCTCCATCTTCCCCATCCACGAGCTGCAGATCGTGCAGCAAGGCGAGGTGGTGGCGTCGGTCAGCGACGCGCACGGGACCGGCCGGCTGGAGCTGAAGGAGGAGGTGAGGGTAACCGGCCACTCCTGGCTGGCGGCGCGGGTGAGCGGCCCCGGCTACCACGGCGGCCAGCCGCACCACGACGGCTGGCGGCGGAGCCTGATGGGCCACACGTCGCCGGTCTACGTGGCGGTGGGCGGCGAGTACGCGCTGTTCAACATGGAGACGGCGCAGTACATGCTGACGCTGATCGAGGGTGGTCTGACGCACATCCGCAACGTGGCGAAGCAGCATCCGCACGACCGGGAGATGGTGACGCACCCTCACACGCACGAGGATCACCAGAAGTGGCTGGAGGAGCCGTTCCACGAGGCAGCGGAGGCGATCCACCGGCGGATGCACCAGATGGGGCTGGCGCACTGAGTAGCCGCGCCGGGGTATAGTGGTGGTAGCGTGATGGACGGACGACGATGATCACCGAGATACGGTTTCAGAACTTCCGGGTGCTCAGGGATGCGAAGCTGCAGCTCGAGCCGTTGACGGTGATCGTGGGGCCAAATGGGAGCGGCAAGAGCACCGTGTTCGCGGCGCTACTGGCTGCGCGCGACAGGGTACTTGAGGCCGGTGACTCCCAGGCCCGGTGGACCGCCAATGCCGAGTCGGCACGCAAAGAAGGTATCAAGATCCAGCTAGTCTGGCAGGAACCGGAGCTGAAGGTGACCACGATTGTCACGAGAGACAGCCCCGAGGTCCTTTGGGATCCACCATGGAATGATGCGCCATGGCGTGTGAGGAAGGAGGACCTACTGGCTAGGCTGGAGCGACTGCTGGTGCTATCTCCATCGGCAGCGAGCGCCGGGCGGCCCGCGACGCTGGTGCCGGACGCTGAGCTCGGCGCTGACGGCGCCGGCTTGGCGGCAGTGCTGGACCGACTACGGGACGAGCATCCCGAACGTTTCGAGGCGCTGAATGAGGAACTGGGCTCGTGGTTCCCGGAGTTCGACCGAGTCCTCTTCAACGTGCCCGTTGAGGGTCAGCGCGCAGTGCAACTGCGCACCCGCGTAGGGGGGCACGCGATCCCGGTGGAGGACCTCTCGCAGGGCGCCGTGTTCGGTCTGCTCTATCTGACCCTCACGCAGCTCCCCAAACCACCAGCCATCATCTGCGTCGAAGAACCCGATCACGGCCTGCACCCGCGCCTTCTCCGGCAAGTCCGTGACGCGCTGCATCGACTGGCGTATCCGCAGGACCACGGGATCGACCGTGCACCGGTGCAGGTCATCGCCACCACTCACTCGCCGTGCATGCTGGATCTGTTTCGTGACCATCTCCGGCAAGTGGTGGTTGCTGAGAAATGCGGACTGTCGGCCAGCTTCACGCGACTGAGCGACCACGAGCACATTGAGGAGATCCTCGCGGATTCCCGGCTCGGCGACTCGTGGTACACCGGCGTACTTGGTGGAGTGCCTTCGTTGCCATGAGATTGGCCGTCCTGAGCGAATCCATCGCTGATGAAGCCGCTCTACGGGCCATGGTTGGTGCTGTGCTCGGCGCAGGGATCGACTGGGCGAACCACCCCTACCGCCTGCCTTCGCGCGGGTGGCATGCCGTCGTGGACAACTTGAAGCCGATGGCTGTCGCGATGCACTACCGCACGAACGCGGATGGCTTGGTAGTCGTCGCGGACGCCGACCTACCTGCCGTCCCGCATGGTGCGTCACGGTCCTCACGGATCCCGCGGCTTGAGCAACTGCGGCAGCTCCGCGAGGCAGTGTGCAAGCAGCTCAGACCAAGGCGGGGCCGAGCACCGATGCGCATCATGGTTGGGGTCGCAGTGCCCGCGATCGAGGCGTGGTACCTCTGCGGCAGGGATGGTCGGGCGACCGAAGCAGCATTCTTGCAGGGCCACTGGGACGAACAGGGATCGGAACTTCGCGCCGAGCTCAAGCGGCTCACCTACGGGACGACAACTCCGAGCTTGGCGGAGGAAACCGCTCAAGCAACTGCCGATGCCGAGCGTTTGGCGCGGAACATCGCGAGGCTCGAGGGGGCCTTCCCCCAAGGCTTCGGTTCCCTCGCCGAGGAACGCCGCTCCTGGTCCGACGCCTGACCGACGCTCCGCTCCGCCCCACAATAGGCGTCGGAGCCCCCGCATGATCTCCGACCTCGCCCCCTCCCCCCCCCAGGTCGCCCAGTACCGCCGCGACGGCTATTTCCTGCTCGAAGACCTCGTCTCCCGGGCCGAACGCGACGCCATCCTCGGGCGCCTCGCCGAGTACGTCCGCGGCGACCGGCCCGCTCCGCCCGGCTTCGGCACCCAGGTCGAGCCGCGCGTCGCCCGCGGCGAGCTCCAGGCCGACCCCGACGATCCCCTGTCGTCCCTGCGCAAGATCAACGGCCCCGTGCCCGGCGACGATCTGCTCACCGCCCTCGTCACCAAGCCCCGCCTCGTCGCCGCCATGCAGGCGATCATGTCGCCCAACCTCAAGCTGTTCCGCGCCGACTTCCTGATGAAGCCGCCCTTCGTCGGCTCCGCCAAGGGCGTTCACCAGGACTCGCCCTACTGGCCCATCGAGCCGATGGACCTGGCCTCGTGCTGGATCGCCTTCGACGACGCCACCGTGACCAACGGCTGTCTCACCGTCGTCCCGGGCAGCCACCTCCGCGGGCCGCTGCCGCACGTCAGCGTCACCGATGACTACGTCGTACCGGAGGAGCACTACGTCCCCGCCGAGTTGATCCCGGTGGAGATGCGCGCCGGCACCGGACTGGTGTTCCACAGCCTCTTGCTGCACGGCAGCGCGCCGAACGAGTCGCCCCGGCCGCGGCGCGCGGTGACCATCAGCATCATGCCCGCCGAAGCGCGCTACACGCGGGACAGCAAGCCCGAGTACTACGGCATCTGTGGCGTGGACGTGCCGGGCGGCGTGTGACGACGGCGGTCAGCGCCGCGGCGCGTTGTGGCGCAGCCGGCCGACCGCGGTCATTACCTGGCCAAACGCATAGACCGCGAGGAGCGCCTCTTCGTGCCCCAGCGGGTGGTGTTCGGCTTCGCGCGCCAGGCCGCGGAGACAGGCGAAGTTGAGCCGGAGGTGGGGGTGCTCGGCGAGGAGCCCTTGCAGCCGGCGAGCGCGCGGGAAGTTGGGCGGGTCGCCGAGGAGCGCCGGGCGGCGCAAGCTCCCCCTTGGCTCGCTCGCCTGGAGCAGCGCGCGGGTGGCCACCAGCCGCAGCTCGTCCGCCGCGCGGGCGTACTCCTCGGCCTCCAGGTCGGCGCCGGCCTGCTGGATCTGCTGCCGGAGCTGCGCCAGGTCATCGCGCGAGATCCCCGGCAGCCCGGCCGCCAGTCGGCGCGCATTGGCCACCACCGCCGCCACCCGGCCGGCCTGGTCGAGGGGTTCGGCCTGGAGCAGGCTGTAGAACTCGCCCGGCGTGCCGAGCACGTTGCCCAGCGCGTTGGCCACCTGCATCCGCGTCGCGCCAGGGACGGCCTCGCGGAGGAGCGTGCGCAGGCCGCGCCAGGCCTCCGGCCCGCCCACCTGGCCCAGCGCCGTGTGGCAGGCGAGCAGCACCTGGGGGTCGTGTTCGCGCTCGACGAGCCGGCGGAGCGCGTCGGCATCGGCGCGCGTGCCGAGCCGGCCGATCCCCTGCGCCGCGCTCCGGCGCACCGACGGGCGGGGATCGGCGAGCAGCTCGAGCAGCGCCAGCCGGCTCGGCTCGCCGGTGATCTTGCCGAGCGCCTCCACGGCCACCTCCGCCACGTCGGAGACCTGGTCGCGGGCCTTGGCGCGGAGCGCCTCCACGGCCTTGGGGTCGCCGATCTCGCCCAGCGCCAGCGCCGCCTCGAGCCGCACGGCATGGTCGCTGTCGTCCAGCGCCTGAATCAGCTCCTCCACCGGGAGGCGGCTCCCGGTGCGGCCGAGCGCGCGGGTGGCGCGGGCTTTCTCCACCGGGTCGCTGGCGCGCGACATGCGGCGGAGGTTCCAAAGCGTCTTGAGCGGGCTGCCCTGGCCCACCAGTCGAATCACTTCGAGGGCCGCGGTCTGCGGCTGCTCGCGCACCAGCCGGAGGAACGGCAGCGAGAGGAAGCGGAGCAGCGCCGAGACCATGAACAGCACTTGATAGTGCGAGATGGGATAGCCCAGCAGCTCGTAGGGCCCGTGCGCCGCGAGCCACTGGGCCATCACGCCGCCCAGCAGCGAGCCGAGGCTGGCGGCGACGCTGACCACCGAAGAGTGGAAGCCGAGATAGACCGAGCGCTGCTCGGCCGGTGCGGTCTTGAGCATCAGGTTGAACTGCGAGAGGAACAGCGCGCTGGCGATCGCGCCGCCCCAGATCTGGGCCAGCGGGATCACCACGTGGTAGTTGTGCGGCGAGGTGAAGAACCAGATGAACGGGATCATCGCCGAGCCGAAGGTGCTGATGCGCAGGAGTGGGCGGTAGCCGTACTTGCCCGCCAGGTAGGCCCAGGTGGAGTTGGAGGCGAGCATCGCCAGGGTGACCGCCATGGAGTAGAGGGCGATCCGGCCGTAGCTCAGCTTGAGCGTGTTGAGCATGTAGGCGGAGAAGAACGGCGCGGCGGTGTAGAGCGCCACGGTGCGGACGGCGCAGAAGATGGTGTAGTTGCGCACGTCCGGGTTCTCGAGTGGCCGGCGGACCAGGTCGGTCAGCGTAGGCGGCGAGTCGCGGCGCTTGCGCGGCTCGGGCACGAACGCCCAGGTGGCGATGGAGCCCATCGCGAACGCCACGCCGATGATGAAGAGCGCCGTGAAGCCCGGCTGCTTGTGCCCGGCGGGGAAGCGGTCCATCCACCACCCGGCGCACAGGGTGGCGGCCAGGCCGAAGGCGTTGACCAGCGTCTGCTCACGCGCCACGAACCGGCCGCGGTAGGCGCTGGGGATCAGGTCGGTGTACCACGAGTTGGTCGCCGGGTTGGCCAGCGCGGTGAGGAGGCCGGCGCACAGCACGAGGCCGACGAAGAGCCAGGCGCGCCAGCCGGCCGGAGCCAGGAACGGGATCATCGCCACCGGCAGCCAGAGCGAACACGAGGCGACGTAGGTGGCGAGACAGAGCGTCTTGCGGCGGGTGAGGCGCTCGATCAGGAGCGGCGAGAGGAGCTGGAGCGCCTGGCCCCAGGCCGGAGCGGCGGCGAGCAGGCCGGGCAGGCGGTCGTTGGCGCCAAGCTGGATCGCGTAACCGGTGGCGTACGTGCCGCCCGAGATGGAGCCGAAGATCGAGAACAGCGAGCTCGAGCGGAGCCACAGGCGCATCCCGCGAAGCGTTTCAAGCCGGGACAGTGCCACTGGGGTCTCGGCGGCCATTGCTCACCAGACGATCGTCTGCTCGACGTTGAGGACGAAGATCAGCCCGCTGCCGAGCGTGACGAACTCCGGCCGCCCGAGGGTGTCGCCGAACACCTGGCTGTTGGTGTGGGCCAGGTTCACCACCTCCTCGCGGGGCTTGCAGTGCGACTTGATCAGTTCCTCCACCTCGCCCACCCGCTCGTCCGCGGTGCCGATCAGCAGCGTGGTGTTGCCGTGCC
>JACPDV010000154.1:0-1922 GCA_016183835.1 Armatimonadota bacterium | reverse complement strand
AAGTGCACGTCGGCGGCGGCGAGGGCGTCGCGCAGGGTGCGTGCGTCGCGGGCGTCGATGATCGCGACGAGGAGTTTCATGCGCCGGGGGTTCGTGCCGGCCGGCCGGGGGCCTTCTCCGCGGTTGCACCCGCCCGTCCCGTGCGGTAAGCTCGGCCGGCCGGGAAGCCGTCCCATGCTGCACCTGCCGCTCACCCACCCCCACGGCCACCGCCTCACCCACCACCGCGCCCCCGAGCGCTGGAGCGATGGCTTCCCGCTCGGCAACGGCGAGCTGGGCGCCATGCTCTGGGGCGGCACACCGGCGCTCTGCCTGACCCTCGACCGCGCCGACTGGTGGGACCTGCGCGAGGACCGCGGCTACCTCGACCAGCCCGAGTGGAGCTACGCCGGCCTCCGCCGGATGGTGGCCGAGGGCCGCTTCGACGACCTCCGCGCCGTGTTCGAGGAGCGCTTCGCCGCCGACAACCCGGTAGGGCCGACCAAGCTCAGCCTCGGCCGCGCCGAGCTGCCGCTCCCGGCAGACAGCCGGGTCGAGATGACCCTGGACCTCGACCGCGCGGTGGTCACCGGCCGCATCCGCGCCGGCGGCCGCGAGCACGCGCTGACTTGCTTCGTCTTCCGCGACCGGAACGTGCTCGCGCTGGCCCTGGACCCCTGGCCCGCCGGCGCCGCGGTCCGGCTGGTGCCGCTGGCGGAGACCTGCGCAGCGCTCCTCGCGCTGGGTCACCCGCCGCCGCGGCGGAGCGAGGACGGCGACCTCAGCATCGTGACGCAGACCATCCCCGGCGGCCCGAGCTGTGCGCTGGTGTGGAACGCGACGGGTCCCGAGGTGTTCGTCGCCACGGAGACCGGCGACACCCTGGCGGAGGCGGAGGAGCGGGCGCGTGCCGCTTGGCGCGCGGCAGCCGAGGCCGGCCTCGCCACGCTGCGGGAGGCGCACGAGGCGGCGTGGGAACGGTTCTGGTCTTCCTCCGGCGTGTTCCTGCCCGACGCCGACGCCGAGCGGATGTGGTACTACGGGGTCTACCTGCTGGCCTCGTGCGCCAGGCGTGGCTCAACCCCGCCGGGGCTGCAAGGGCTGTGGGCCATGGACGGCGTGATCCCGCCCTGGCGCGGCGACTACCACGCCGACATGAACGTGCAGGAGACCTTCTGGCCCGCTCTGGGCTCCGGCCACCTCGACCTGCTGGACTGCTGGTGCGACCACATGCGCGCCTGCGCCGAGCCCGCCCGCGAGTTCACCCGGCGGTTCTACGGCACCGAGGGCACCTGCTGGGTCTGCTCCACCGTCCCCGACTACACGCTGGTGCCCTGCTGGTGGACCGTACAGGTGGCCTGGAGCAACTCCGGCTGGCTGGCCTCGCTGGTATGGCACCGCTGGCGCTGCAGCCTCGACCCGGCCTGGCTCGCCGCGACCGGGTACCCGTTGGTAGCGGACATCTTCCGCTTCTACCGCGCCAACCTCGAACCGGCCGACGACGGCTGTCTCCACGTGCCGCTCTCGAGCAGCCCCGAGTACCGCGAGAACCTGCCCGCCGCGTGGTGCCGCGACCCCAGCATCGACCTCGCCCTGATCCGCCGCACGTGCGCCTGGCTGATCGAGATGGAGCAGGCGCTGGGCCGCGACGAGCTGAGCGCCGACGCCGCCCGCGTGCGCGACGCCCTGCCACCCTACGCGCTCGACGAGCACGGCGGGCTCGCGCTCTGGCCGGGCCAGCCGCTCGACGAGTCGCACCGCCACCCCTCGCACCTGATGGCCATCCACCCGGCGATGGACCTGACGCGGGAGGGTGACGACACGGAGCGGGCGGTCATCCAGGCCAGCCTGGGCCGCTACTGCGCCCTGGGCCAGTGGCAGTGGGCGGGGCACACCTACGCACAGATGATCAGCCTCGCCGCCGTGCTCGGACGGGGCGGCAT
>JACPDV010000153.1:1959-9359 GCA_016183835.1 Armatimonadota bacterium | reverse complement strand
GTCCGCGCCAACCTGCTCGGCGAGCCGGTGGTGACGCCGCCGGAGACCGACTCGACGGTGCGGGCGAAGCTCGGTCCCGGGTGGCCGCCGCTGCCGGCCTCGACGCACCGCCCGATCCTATGGGAGCAGGACCCGCCCAAGCCGGCGGCGCCGCTGCCGGTTGCGGATCGCGGCCGGCAGGTGCTGTTCGATCTGCAAGGCCCCTGCAACGTGACCTTCGAGGAGCCGAGCAAGACGCGCTTCCGGTTCGACTCGTCCGATGGCGAGCAGACGCTGGAGGGCTGGTGGGGGAACCCCGGCCTGGCGGGCCAGCCCGCGCGGCGCGCGGTGGAGGCGGCGGGAGTGACGTTCCTCACCTCGGGCCGCCCGCGGCCGGGGACGGGGATCGCGCCGAAGAACCTGCTCGCGGTCTCGAGCTGGCCGCCGCAGCCGCTCCCTTCGGCGGCGACGATCGCGGTGGGGCTGCGCCTCTCACGGCTCTGGCTGCTGCTCCAGAGCTACGCGCACCCGATGAAGAACTACGTGGTCAACGGCGAGGTGGTGCTGCACTATGCGGACGGCACGACGGCGGTGACGGCGCTGGTGCCGCCGTACAACCTGGACTGCTGGTTCCAGCACTTCGCGCGCGAGGGCGCGCCGGTGGAGCTCGGCCGGCTGGGGCATCCCGGCGGATTCTGGATCCCGTTGCCGACGTTCGCTGCGGGGACGCACGCCGACGCGCTGGAGATCACCTGCGAACCGGCGAAGGAGATCGCGAGCGTGGAGGTGCGGGGGACGTGCTCGGAGGGGGTGATCGGGGAGGCGGGGATGACGGGGCTTCAGTAGCCCGGGCGGAACGGCGCCGGGGTGATCCGCCGCCTGCTCGACCCGCCGGCCAGGGAAGCCGGCGGGTCGAGGCGGGACGGGTCACAACGTCATGGAGAGGACGATGAGCACGTGCGCCTGCGCCGGCGTGAGCCATTTGCCGGTCAAGGCGCTGACCTGCTTTCTGAACGCATCCACGGCTGCGCCCTCGGCATGGTCGTTGCCGCGCCCTTCCGCGGCCTCGGCCGCGTTGAGCTTGGCGGCCAGCGCCTGAGCCAGGCCGGGATCGCTGGGACAGTAGAACGCGCTCAGATCGCGCAGCCCCTGGTAGGAGAACAGGTAGGCGCCGTCGCCATGCAGGTCGCCCACGGCGACCTGCACCTGCCCGTCGAGCTCCTCGGCGAACGGCCCCCGGAAGTGGAACGACGAGACGAACGGCGCCGTGAACTCGTTGCGCTCCAGTTCGGAGAGGCCCACCATCCCGTCGCCGTTCAGGTCCAGCACGCCGATGACTTCGCTCACCACGCCCCGCCGGGAGAGGTAGGGCCGCACGGCGGGCACGAGCTCCGGGTTGGCGTCGAGCAGCGGAACCACGAACTCCGCCGCCATGGCGAGGTACCTCGTCAACGGCGGCAGGGGAGCCGGCGAGCCGGGCACCTCCGTCACTTCGCACGTCTCGTTCACGCTGTACGCGACCCCCAGCGGCGACATGGCAGTGAGCACGAAGTGCCAGATGGGCGCATCGCCGGTTGAGTCCACCGTCGTCTTGAGCGACAGGGCGAAGCCGAGGTCGGCGGCGAGCCGCCAGGCATTCGAGTGCTCCGACCCGCCGTTGAATTCGGTGGGCTCGTCGAAGGTCAGGTACGGGTCGAGGCTCTTGTCGTATTCGATGCTGTCCGGGTACATGGAGTTGAGGCGGAAGAACGTGTGCATCGCCTCGCACATCTCGCCGCCGAGAACTTCCTGCATCTTCGTCCTGGCGGCGGCCTCGCGGACCTTCTGCACGGCGGGCAGCAGCATCCCGATGAGGATCGCGATGATCGCGATCACCACCAGGAGCTCGATCAGAGTGAACGCCGGGCGAGAGCGTCCCGACTCGGGAGTTCGCCAGCGGGAGGTGCGACTGGCGTCCGATACGGCGGTCAACGTCGTCGCGCCGACACGACCGGACACGATTCCAGTCTGTGGCTGGGCGTGCATGCTGTATCTCCTGTAGCCTCATCGTTGGCGTGGCCCACGGCCACGCGATGGGACAGGTCACCTCCCCGGTATCAGCATTGTGAGTCCGATGGCGTGTCGAATGCAGGATGGCCGATTGGCCCAAGGCGCCAGATCGCGGTCGCTCGCCGCTCTTCAGAGCTTTGGTGGCCGCGCGGAGTCAGGGCCGCCGGGTCTGTCCGTGCCCCGTGCCCCGGATCGCGCCTTCATCGATCCACTCGATCCGGCGCGCCTTGGGGAGCGCCGAGAGGACCACCTCGGCGCTCTGTCCGGCCTCGAGGGACAGGTCCTGATCCGGGATCTCGAGGTAGTAGTAGTCGGGCAGGCCCTGCTCGTAGACCTTCAGGTGCCAGGCGCCGGGGCGCAGGCCGTCGAACAGGAACCCGCCCTTCGGGTCGCTCACGCGGCGGGCCACCTCGCTCGCGCTCGTCATCTCGATCAGCAGGTTCGCGAGGCCGGTCGGCTGCGCGGGCCGGTCGGCGGCGCGGGGGGCGCCGACCACCACCGCGCCGCGGCCAGGCGCGTTGCCGTTCGCAGCCGGGTCGGGCGGGCGGAGGAGGAGCCGGCCCGCGAGGGTCGCCGAGCGCACTACCCCCAGCTCCACCCGGGTGACCTCGCCTCCCTTCACCTCGACCGCCAAGGGCGTCTTCTCGCGGACCACGCGGTCCAGGCCGATCGAGCGGCGGTCCACAATCAGGCCGTAGCTGCCCGGGGGCACCGGTGGGAAGACGAACCCGCCGTGCTCGTCGCTCAACGCCGTGGCCCCGTTGATGCGCAACACGACCCGCGCCAGGCCCGGCGCTCCGGGCGCTTCGTGGTCCACGATGCGCCCGCGCACGGCGCCCACGTCGCGCCGCTTGGCCAGCGGGATGCCCAGCGGCACCGTGTAGGTCAGCAGATACGCCGTCTGCTCGGAGCCCAGGCCGTTGGTGGTGTGGCGCGCCTCGAAGCCCAACCGGTGCAGGTTCGCGAGGGCGTAGCTCAGAGTAAGGTCGTACTGGTCGCTTTGCAGGCGATCGCCCGCGGCGAAGTTGTACTTGCTGTACCAGAAGCCGAGGTCCAGATCGCGCAGCGGCTTCCACGCCACCGTGGCGCCGAGGTTGTTGGCCGCCCCCAGCAAGCGGCTGCCGTCCGTCGCGTGGTTGTCGCCCAGGCCGCCGTAGAAGGTGAAGTAGGCGTCCTGCGCGGGCCGCCACGAAGCGAACAATGAGGTGTTCCAGGCGGTCCGGCGGCGGGCGGCGAGGCGGTCCGAGGCGTCGCCGGCGCGCAGCTCGAGGCGGAGCGCCAGCCGGTCGCCCGACCAGCCGCCGCCGAGCCGGTAGGCGTTCTCGCGGGAGTCGAACGACGCCGGCGCGAGCCGGTCAGAGCGCACGAACCGGTCGAAGTAGAACGAGAGGGAGAAGCCGCCCGGGAGCTGGCTGCTGAGGCCGGCCTGCCACAGCGTCTCCCGGGCCGCCGAGCGCAGCGCCGGCCGCAGGTCGAGATTGCTGGCGTAGTGGTTGTAGCCCAGGTGCGCCTGGAGGGTGCGCGACAGCGGGTGGCTCAGCGACGCGTAGAGGTAGTCGCTGTCGTGGTAGTAGCCGTAGTAGTCGGGATCGGCGTGGAAGTTAGCCAGCCGGTAGTAGCCGTGGCGGCCGAACCGCCCGTCGAGCTCCACGCGGTAGGCGTCGTCGGCCGTGGAGGCGCCGCGCTCACTGTGGCCGACGGCGTACTCGGCCTCGAGGTTCATCTCGGGCAGCGGGTGGGCGGTGCCCTGCCCGCTCCACAGCGTGTCGGCGGCGGCCGGGTTGGCCGGGCCGGCGTCGCGGGTGCGGCGGAGGAAACTGGCCTGCGCGCTGAAGCGGCGGTCGTCCAGGTAGTAGCCGCCGACTCTGGCGCCCCGCTGCTTGTGCCCCAGGTCGAGGCCCACGCCGCGGCCGTACTGGTAGTACGACGTCAGCCGCGAGAGGCCGTAGGCCTGGTCGCCGAGCCGGACCTGCCAGATCGGCGCCGAGTAGGTCAGATAGAGCTCGTCGCGAAGCCCGAAGCTGCCGGCGGTCTGCGTGTCCGGGGCGCGGAGGAGGAAGTCGAGAGACTGGGTGCCCTCGTTGTTGAGGCTGCCGCGGCCGCTGACCTCCACCTGGGCGCCCGACGTGTCCTGGTCGCCGTTGACGCGCAGCGATACCTCCACCGGCAGGCGCCGGTAGAGGTCGGGCTCGGCGGTGACCCGCGGGGTGATGTCCACCCCCAGGATCAGGCCGGCGGCTTCCTCGGGCCTGGCGTCCAGCGGCTGCGCCGTGACCCGGACGTAGTTGGTGCGCGGCCGGCGCTCCTTCGCGTCGGTCTGCACGCTGAGGGTGAGCGGCACGCTCTGGCCCGGCGCCACGGCCGCTGCCGCCGGCTCGACCGTGACGCGGTAGCCCGAGTCGGTGGCTGCGCGCAGCGTGACGCGCACGGCGACGTTGCCGCGGCTGACCAGCCGGAGCCGGATCTCGTAGGATTCGCCGGCCACGGCCGAGTCGGGTTTCTCCTCGGTGAGGAGCTCCAGCTTCGTGGCCGCGACCACCTCGATGGCCACGGTGTCGCTGTCCGCGACGGCGAGGTCACGCTGGCCGCGAACGCGGTAGGTGACATCGTAGCGTCCGGCCGAGGCGCTGCGCGGCACCTGGAGGGCCATCAGGCGGGTGGTCGTCTCGCCGGCGCGGAGGGTCAGCGTGCCGCTGGGTACGATCGTCTGCCAGCCGTCGGGCAGCGTCAGGGCTTCGATCAGCTCCTGCTCGGCGGTGGTGTGGTTGGTGACGCGGAAGCTGAGGCTGATGATCCGCCCATGCGCGGTGTCGAGCAAGGGCGAGACGGCGCGGACCTCCACGCCCTGACCTTTGCCCTGGCCCAGGGCGGCAGCCGGTGGCAAGAGGAGCGCCAGACAGCTCCACAGCCGCAACCTGGTTCGAGCCCCGCGCATGGTCTATTCCGCTCGCGCAGCACCTCATGCCGGACTGAACGCGGCCGCCGGAGCCATCACTCCAGGTCCAGCTCGTATTGCGCTCCGAACACGTGGTCGTCACCGTTGTCGGCCACCACCAGCGCCTTGTAGTGCCCTGGCGGCACGCCCGTCAGGTCCACTCGGTACCGCACCGAGCAGCCCGGGTAGATCCGGTACTTGCCTCCCTCGAACCGCCCCACGAGCGCCCCTTGTGCGTCGTACAGCTCGGCCCACAGCAGGGGCACGAGCCACCGCTCGCCGGTGCTCTCGGCGTCCATCTGGAGGATGCGCTGCCCCGCCTGAGTGGCCACCAACTGCCGGTCGACGAACCGCAGTGCGCGTGTGCCGGTGTCCGCGATGTGGGTCACGATCTGGATCCCGTAGCGCACCACCGACTGCAGCCCGAGTTTGGCCTTGCCCTCATCGGGCCGGGGCGGCTCCAGCGCCTGGCCGGGGATCGGCTCCACCATCACGATACTCCAGTAGGTGCCCGTGAGGGTCGGGTCGTCCGGGACGTGGAGCGTGTAGTAGGCCGACTCCGTGGCGCCCGCCGGCACCGTGAGCTGGCTCGGCGTCAGGGCCAGCCAGCGGGCGTTGGAGCGCGGCGTGCTGCCCGGCTCGCCGTAGTCGTTGCGGCCGTCGCACGTGAAGCGGTAGTCGGTCTGGAAGACCCTCACCTGCTGCGTTTCGGAGCCGGTGTTGCGCAGCACGATCCGTCCCTCGGTCCGGGCGCCCGGGCGGACGACGGACTCGCGGCTCAGCCCGCCGACGACGCTGATGCCGGCGCGGGCCGGGGTCGCCGCCTGGCCGAGCAGCAGCATGAGCAGCGCCGAGAGTGCGCGCTGCGTCGAGAGGGCCGTTGTGAGCTTGCCCATTATGTGTCCACCACCGTGAAAGTCACCGTCGTGGAGTAGGCGTTCGGCGGGATCTGGATTGACACCCCTGTGATCTCGAATTGGACTCTGACGTTGCTCCGATCCCCCGTCCCGCTGAAGAACGAGTTGTCCACCGCGTTGACGGCCTGGTACGCCGTTCCGCCACTGATGCTTCCGCCGCCGCCGCCGTTGTTGGTGCGTTTCAAGTAGAGCGTGAAGCTGGCGTGCCAGGTTGTGTCGGTGCGCCGCGCGTCCACCCGCCAGGCATCGCCGTTGCCGGTGGTGTTGCTGATGGCCAGGATCACCGCGTTGGTGGCGCTCTCGTAGGTGCCGTTGAGGTCGCTGCCGGCGCCGGCCTGCAGGTCGGCGGCAGTGACCACCCGGGTCCATCCGCCGGTGGAGGTGATGCTGATCTGGGCGGAGCCGGCCCGAGCAAAGGCAAGCAGCAGCACCAGCCCGGCCGCGGGGCTTGCCGCTCGCCTCAGCATTGGCAGACTCCCTTGTGCAGCCAGCAGACCCTCGGCAGGAGGGCGCCGGCTGCCGCCGTTCGCGCCTCCCTGCCCGGCTCCGTCACTGAGCGACAATCGTCATGGTGAAGGTCTTGCTGGCCGACGCCACCACGCCGGCGCTGACGGTCGCGTCGAGCGTGAATCCCAGACTGAGTCCGGTCTCGGCGACATTCGCCACGCCTGTCACCAGGTCGGCGGCGACGCTGGTCAACGTCACGGCGCCGGCGGAGGTGCCGCCGGTGGTCGCGCCCGCGGTGACTTTGAGCGTTGTGCCGGCCGGCATGTCGGTGTTGATGGCGCCCGTGATCTTGTCCGTGGGACTGGCGCCCGCGGCGCCGGTGTTGTTGCTGATGTTGTAGGTCGTGCTGGCGCTGGCCTGGTCCGGTTGCGAGCCGGCCGTGGCCGCGTTGACGGTCAGCGTCACGCTGCCGGCCACGATGTTGAGCTCGTTGATCGCCTGCACCTCGTAGTGGATGGTGCACGTGTCGTTCGAAGCTGCCCACGCGCCGCTGCCCAGCAGCCCGACCAAGAAGAGGACTCTCAGTGTCTGTTTCAAGTCAAGTCTCCTGGCTCCGTCCGCGCCGCGCCGAGGCCGTTGCGCTGACAGCCGAGCGCGGCGCCTGCCGGCTCGGCCGCTCGTCGCGACACCAGGGTCCCATCATCCTGCCAAGGGCCAAGGCCCTTGCGCGGTTGGACAGACCCGCGCCGGCCGTGGTTGCACGGCCGCTCGCGCCTGCCGCCGGTCCCGGTCGATGCCGGATGCCTGGGGTCCCGATCGCAGCGGGGGCGGTACTCCTCCATCCACTCGACAGCCGCGCGCCACGTCCGTCCCTCCGACCAAAGCTGGGCTCCGGACACGCGCTGCCGCCTCTATGTCATCGGCCGCCGAAGTGAGTCCCTTTAACTCCGCGCCCCAGTGCGACTCGATCGCGGCTTGCTGATGCGGACCATGGAGGGCCGCGAGGGACCGTCGCGAACCCGAAACCGCTGTCATCTCGAGGCGGGTGTGCCCTCTCCTTGGCAAGGAGAGGG